>CALGCE010000260.1 GCA_937884625.1 uncultured Clostridia bacterium | reverse complement strand
CCCTTGCAAACAATCCGCGGATCATCATAGCGGACGAGCCTACGGGTAATGTTGACCCGAATATGTCATATGAGATAGTGTCACTCTTAACCGAGATTAATAAGCGTGGGACTACCATTCTTATGGTAACGCACGACCATAATCTTGTAAGGGATTTTCAACACAGAGTTATAATGCTTGATAAGGGCAAAATAGTTGCTGATAACGTAGCCGGAGGTGTCGGGGAATGAAGATGCGTAGCGTAAAATACCTCGTAGGCGAAGGCTTTTCAAATGCGTGGGTAAACCGTCTTATGACACTGGCGTCGGTAGGTGTTTTGGTTGCCTGTATGGTTGTTATCGGACTTGCAATTCTTATATCCGAAAACGTCAATAAGGCAATAGGAAATCTTGAGCAGCAAAATGTCATTATGGTTTATATGAAGGACTATAATTGGGCTTTGTATAGCGAAAAGGAAGAAACCGAGACGGCAGGGAGCGAGGAACAGCCCGATGCCAACGGTATCAGAAGTTCGGATTATTTAATACATAACGACGACGAGGCAAAGGCATTTTGCAGTGAGATAGAAAAAATAAATAACGTAAAAAAAGCAGAGTATATTTCAAGCGATGCAGGACTTGAAACGGTAAAGAAGAATATGCTTGAAGGTCAGGAAGAATATTTTACATTCTTAAATGATGATTACGGCAATCCGCTTTCTGCGGCGGCAAAGGTCACAATGACCGATATGTCGCTTTTTGACGATACAGTAAATCAAATAAAGAAGTTAGCCGCTGTTGATACGATACAGTCACAAGATGACCTTGCCGACAAAATTACCGCCATAAAACGTGGTATAACCGTTGCAGGCTTTTGGATAATAGCAATACTTATGGTAATATCGCTTGTAATAGTTTCAAATACCATAAGGGTTACTATGTATAACAGAAAACTTGAAATCAGTATTATGAAAGCGGTAGGTGCTACAAATGCGTTTGTAAGGGTACCGTTTGTGGTCGAGGGTATGATAATAGGTATTGTATCCGCACTGATTTCAGAGGGGCTTTTATATTTCTGTTACCGTGTTGCCACCGAAACAATATCTACAACCCTTGGTACTACCGATATTGTAAAATACAGTGATGTTGCGGTTTATCTGCTTTTGATATTCTTAGGTATCGGTATCTTGGCAGGTATACTCGGAAGTATAATTATGATAAGCAAGTATCTGCGTAAAGAGGGCAGTGAATTTGCGGCAATATAAAATCAGTACGGTATTTTCGGAGGAAAGTATATGAAAGTGGCTGTAAAAAAAATAATATCACTTGTAATGTGTTTAACGATTGTTTTTGTCACCGTGTCTGTAAGTGTTTCGGCTGCAACGCAGTCGCAACTTCAAAACGATATTAATAAATTGCAACAACAGTCAAAGGAAATACAAAAGGAAATTAACTCATTAAAGGCAAAAAAAAGTGACGAAAAAGCAATTCTTACTGCGGTTCAAAAAAAGATAGCAAATACCCAAGCTCAAATAAACAGATGTAATAAAGAGATAGGCAGTATCAATTCTAAGATTGCTCAAAATAAGGCAGAAATAGACAAGAAAAATGCAGAAATAGAAGCAAATAAACTTGCCTTTAAAAAGCGTATAAGGGCAATTTATATGAGCAATTCCGATAGTTCGGTAAAAATTCTTTTAGGTGCCAAAAACTTTTCCCATTATCTTCAACTTTCAAAACTCACCTCTGCGGTATCTTCCCACGATAAAGCTATTATAGAAGATATAGTTGCCGCAGTTGAGGTGTTAAACCAAAAGAAAGCGGAAAATGAGAAACTGCTTGAAAGTCAGGTTTCGATAAGACAGACCATTTTAGCACAACAGGCAGAACTTAAATCGCAAGAAGCGGAAGCACAGTCGCTTTATAATAAGACAGACTCCGAGCAAAAGCAGGCAGAGGGCGATAAGGCGGCAGTTGAAAAGCAGATAAGAAATTTGCAAAAGCAGTTAATAGAAAGTTTTGGCAGTGCTTTAAGCGGTAGTTTTATAAATCCGAATACAGGTCTTATGTGGCCCTGCCCGTATACACGCAATGTTACATCAGGTTGGGGTAACCGTTCGGGCGGGTTCCACTACGGTATGGATATATCTAAAAGCGGTATACTCGGTCAACCGGTTGTCGCAATAGCAGACGGTGTGGTTTATCAAACATCTACGGGTTGTAACCATTTTAATAATGTTTCCGACAGATGCGGAAGCGGTTTCGGTAACCATGCCCGTATTGACCACGGTATTATGACAATGAACGGTCAGCAGAAAAAAGTCGGTGCTATATACGGTCATATGAGCAGTGTGACGGTTAGTCCCGGTCAAACGGTTAAACAGGGACAGGTTATAGGATATGTCGGCAGTTCGGGTTCATCAAGCGGTCCGCATCTTCATTTGACACTCTTGATAGGCGGTACGGATACCCACGGAAATGCCGTAAATCCTGCACTGTATTTTTAAAAATTTATGAAGATTAAGGTATTCAGAATAGTAACTCTACTGCTTTTAATTCTTCTTATGACGGTAATATTCAATTTTTCTTCTCAAACGGCTAATCAGTCAAGTCAGGTAAGCGGTAGGTTTACCTATAAAGTTTTTTCGGTTTTGTATCCGCATTTTGACGAAATGTCACCCGAAGAAAAGCAACAAACAATAGATGATGCTATGTTTTATGTCCGTAAAACCGCACATATGGGTTTGTATTTTGTGCTTGGTGTTTTGTCATTTCTTACCTTTGTAAGTTATTTTAAATTACCGCTTTATGTAAGAGCAACTTTATCGTTTTTATTGTGCGTTTTGTATTCCTGCACCGATGAATTCCATCAGACCTTTGTTGCAGGCAGAAGCGGAGAATTACGGGACGTTTTGATAGACAGCACGGGTGCTTTCTTATCAGTAGTTCTTCTTAGCCTTTTGGTAAGATTTATTCCAAAACTTAAAAACATCGTGAAGGGAGAGAAATAAACTTGGATAAGGATAAAAAAGAAATCAGGCGTTCTTATTTCTATAAAGGTCTTACTGCCTTTTTGGTAGTGGCTGCAAGTATTATTTTCTTCTTTCTTATATTCAGGCTTGGTGCTATTTGGAGTGGCATTAAGCGTATTATAAACGTTTTGCAACCCTTGATATTCGGTCTTGTAATGGCGTATCTCGTAAATCCGATGGTCAACTTCTTTAACAAGCATTTTTGCAATTACTTTTCAAAACATATAAAAAGCGGAAAAAGGGCAGAAAAGATTTCAAACATACTCAGTGTTTGTTTATCCCTTTTGATATTTATATTCATAATTATAGGGATTTTCGCATCGGTAATTCCGCAGTTTGTGTCGAGTATATCAAACGTAATAACAGTGTTGCCGTCGCAAATAGATAAACTTGCTGACAGAATAAAAGATTTTCTGAACGCCAACGAAAGAGCGGAAAGCATTTTATTAAAGGCACTTGATTATGAGAAAAACTGGTTGCAAAATGACCTTACTTCCTATGTTAATAAATGGGCGGGTAGTTTGGCGTCCGGCGTATGGAATATGGTAACATTCCTTAAAAACTTCGGCGTAGGTCTTATGTTTGCACTCTATTTTCTTTTAAGTAAGAATTTGTTTGCAAATCAGTCAAGAAAACTTTTATGTGCCGTTATGAATGATAATATCGTAAATAAAATACTTTCGTGGCTTAAAAAGAGTCATAGAGTATTCAGCGGATTTATCAGCGGAAAACTGCTTGACTCACTTATTATCGGTATTTTGTGCTTTATAGGAATAACGGTTTTGGGAATACCCTATACCGTACTTGTTGCGGTAATAATAGGTGTTACCAACGTAATACCCGTCTTCGGACCCTACATAGGTGCAATTCCCTGTGCTGTACTAATCCTTTTAACAAGTCCGATTAAGGGACTGTATTTTATAATATTCATTATACTTTTGCAGACTCTTGACGGTAATTTTATAGGTCCGAAAATTTTAGGCGACAGAACGGGAATTTCAACATTTTGGGTTGTGTTTGCCATTGTATTGGGCGGAGGACTGTTCGGCGTGGTAGGTATGCTTATAGGTGTGCCTGCGTTTGCGGTGTTCTATTATTTGTTTGTTGCACTTGTCAATTACATATTAAGAAAGAAGAACAAACCTACCGACAGCAGTTATTATTCGTCGGAAACCTTTTTAGAAGAAAAAGAGGAAGGCGGAAATCAAAATGCGTAAAAAAGAGTTGTTAAATCAGAATATGGCACTGTTTGAGCAACTTCAAAAGGCAAAACTTGAAATTGCGTCGCTTAAAAAGGAAATAAGTTTAAAGGATGCCGAAATATTAAATTTAAGAAAAACAAAAAATTCCGATGATTATAAAACCGACATTGTAAAGGAAATCGAGCAAAATGTTGCAAATGCGGTAGAAATACCAAGTGACGTTGAATACGGTGCCGAAATAATCGGTAAGGTAGTTGTTTGTGCTACCGAATACAGCAACCGCCTTACAAGTGACGGCGATACACGTTACAGAGAACTTGTAAATTTAATACTCGGTAAAACAGAGGTTGCAAAGTCTGATATTTTATCTGTCGTATCATCAAACGTCGGTTTTGATGAAAAAAAAGAAAAGATAAATAAAATAAAAGATGATACCGTTGAGTATTTTAACAGCGTAATGGCACAAATTGATTAAATAAAAATCAGGTGTGAAAATGCCTGATTTTTTTCAATTTACAAAATATTCATCAATTTGGTGTTGACAACGGGAAAATTAGGTAATATAATGTTAGTCGGCTAACAATTGCAACTTCAACTTTTGTTAGGCTAAGGCGGTGTTTTATGGCTAAGGAAAAAATGGTAGGCTTTGAGATAAGGACGTTAAATAATTTAATAAAAAGATATATGGACGCAAAAAGACCTCTGGAACTTGACTGCTTGACAGGTATTCACGGTTGGGCTTTGCGTTATTTTTATGAGAATAGGGAAAAGGACGTTTTTCAGCGTGACTTTGAGGAACGTTTTTCTATTAGACGTTCTACAGCCACCAATATGTTAAAACTAATGGAAAAGAACGGTCTTATAAATAGGGTAAGTGTCGATTATGACGCAAGACTTAAAAAAATTGTTTTGACTAAAAAGGCGGTCGAAATAAACAAGATGATTATAAACGATATTGAAAAATGCGAAAAGAAAATAAAAAACGGTATATCCGACGAAGAACTAGGTGCATTTTTTAATACGCTTGATAAGATGAGGACAAATTTGGAGGTCTGATGATGATAAGAAAATTGGCAAAATGTGTGCGTGAGTATAAAGCACCTACGATACTTACGCTTATATTTATAGTAGGCGAGGTAATAATAGAGTGCTTTATACCGTTTATTACCGCCGACCTTGTAAATGAGATTAAAGCAGGTGCCGAACTTGGCAGAATAATAAGGGTTGGTGTATTTTTAATATTTCTTGCAATACTTTCACTGTGTTGCGGAGGTATCGCAGGTTATACCTGTTCAAAGGCATCTGCCGGTTTTGCAAAGAATTTAAGGCACGATTTGTTTTCGGGTATACAGACTTTTTCATTTGAAAATATCGACAGATTTACTTCATCGTCATTGGTTACACGTCTTACGACCGATATTACCAATGTTCAAATGTCATATATGATGATAATTCGTATAGCAGTCCGAAGTCCGCTTATGTTTGTGTTTGCCATAATTATGGCGTATATAATGGGCGGTAAACTTGCCACTACCTTCGTAGTGGTAGTGCCCGTATTGGCTTTTGGATTAATACTTATCGGTAAAAAAGCAATGCCTGCTTTTCGCAGAGTGTTTAAAAAGTACGACAGATTAAACGAGTCGATTGAGGAAAACGTCCGTGCTATGCGTGTGGTAAAGGGCTTTTCAAGGGAAGAATACGAAAAACAGAAATTCGGTGTTGCGGCAAAGGATATATGCGGCGACTTTACAAAGGCAGAACGTATAGTCGCACTTAATAATCCTCTTATGCAGATATGTCTTTATTTTAATATGATATTCGTCCTTATAGTAGGCTCGAAACTTACCATTACAAGCAGGGGACAGACTATTGATATAGGTCAGATTTCCGCAATGCTCACATACGGTATGCAGATACTTATATCCCTTATGATGCTCTCAATGATATACGTAATGATTACTATGTCACTTGAATCAATGAAACGAATTTGCGAAGTTCTTGACGAGAAATCTCCCATTCATAATCCGCCGTCTCCGATAACCGAGGTTAAAAACGGAGAAATTGACTTTAATAATGTAAGTTTCAAGTATTCATCGGTTGCAAGAAGACACTCGCTTTCAAATGTAAGTCTTCATATAGATTCGGGAATGACGATAGGTATACTCGGCGGTACGGGTTCTGCGAAGTCGTCACTTGTACAGTTGATACCACGCCTTTATGATGCGACAGAGGGTACCGTCAGCGTCGGCGGTGTAAACGTTAAGGATTACGATATAAAAACATTGCGTGACAGTGTTGCAATGGTGTTGCAGAAAAATCTTTTGTTTGCAGGTACCATAAAGGAAAACCTGCTTTGGGGTAATGAAAATGCCACCGATGAGGAAATCGTTGAGGCGTGTAAACTTGCCTGTGCACACGAATTTGTCACCTCTTTCCCAGATGGATACGATACCCACGTTGAACAGGGCGGAACAAATGTATCGGGCGGTCAGAAACAAAGGCTTTGTATTGCAAGGGCATTACTTAAAAAACCGAAAATACTAATTCTTGACGATTCAACGAGTGCGGTAGATACCAAGACCGATGCCATAATCCGTGCAGGTTTTAAAAAGTATATACCCGAAACCACCAAGATAATTATCGCACAAAGGATAGCCTCAATTATGGATGCTGACCTTATCATAGTTATGGAAAACGGTACTATTGTCGATAAGGGTACACACGAGCAACTGCTCAAAACAGGTGAGATTTACAGAGAAGTTTACGAACAGCAGACGAACGGAGGTAATGAAGATGAGTAGACCCGCTATGCCACAGGGCAAACCTAAACTTAATATGGGAATGCTTAAAAGAATATTAAAAACACTCATCAAGTTTTATCCCGTTTTAGTTCCCTTAACCGCTCTTTGCATAATCTTTTCGTCGGTTACGGCGGCACTTCCGGCAATATTTCAACAAAAGGTAATAGCGGATATTGAAGTATGGTATAAAACGGGAGATTGGGCAGCGGCAAGGCAGGTAATATTACCTAAAATATTTATTTTGCTTACCTTTTATGTACTGTCTATGATTTCAATAACGGTATATACTCAACTTATGGCATATATAACACAAGGATTTTTAAACAAAATGAGATGTGCTATGTTTGACGGTATGCAAGACCTGCCGATAAAATATTTTGACAGTCATAAACACGGCGATATAATGAGTTATTATACCAACGATATTGATACCTTGCGTGAACTTGTTTCAAGGTCATTACCGTCATTTTTACAAGCGTCAATAGTAGTAGTAAGCGTATTTTTTATAATGCTTTATTACAGTTTTTGGATGACGACCGTTGTACTGCTGGGCGTTGCACTTATGTTTTTTGTTTCGAAAAAGGTTGGCGGAGGTTCTGCGAAATACTTTATCCGTCAGCAAAAGTCGGTAGGTAAAACCGAGGGCTATATCCAAGAGATGATGAACGGTCAAAAGGTTGTAAAGGTATTCTGCCACGAAGAACAGTCAAAGGCCGAATTTGATAAGATTAACGATGAACTTTTTGACGACAGTTTTAAAGCACATGCTTATGCAAACTGTTTAGGTCCGATTATACAGAATATCGGTAATATACTTTACGTTGTAATTGCAACGGTAGGCGGTATACTGCTTATCACAAAGGTGCCTAATATCGGCATTTCATCGGCAGTAACAGGTATAGGCGTACTTACCATTGATATTGTGGTACCGTTTTTAAATATGTCAAAGCAGTTTACGGGAAATATCAATCAGGTTTCTCAACAGATAAACTCGGTAGTAATGGGTATGGCAGGTGCCGAAAGAATATTTACTCTTATGGACGAACAGCCCGAAACCGATAACGGCTATGTAACGCTTGTTAACTGTAATGTTGATGCAAACGGCAATATAACCGAAACCGAAAAGCATACGGGGAAATGGGCGTGGAAACACCCCCACGGCGATGGTACGGTTACCTATACACCCCTTGCAGGCGATGTTACGCTTAATAATGTTGACTTTGAGTATGTAGAGGGTAAACAGGTGCTGTATGACGTTTCTGTTTACGCAAAACCAGGGCAAAAGGTTGCATTTGTCGGTGCAACGGGAGCAGGTAAAACAACCATCACCAACCTTATAAACCGATTTTACGATATTGCCGACGGTAAAATACGCTATGACGGAATAAATATTAATAAAATTAAAAAATCCGATTTACGCCGTTCGCTCGGTATTGTTTTACAGGAAACAAATTTGTTTACGGGAACGGTTATGGATAATATCCGTTACGGTAAACTTGATGCTACCGATGAAGAATGTATAAACGCCGCAAAACTTGCAGGAGCGGACGATTTTATTAGCCGTCTGCCACAAGGGTACGATACACCGCTATCGAATAACGGTGCCAACCTTTCACAAGGACAGCGACAGTTACTCTCCATTGCCCGTGCGGCGGTTGCAGACCCACCTGTTATGATACTTGACGAGGCAACATCTTCAATAGACACACGAACAGAGGCTATCGTACAGCGTGGAATGGATAAACTTATGGAGGGCAGAACGGTATTTGTTATAGCACACCGCCTTTCAACCGTTAAAAATTCAGACGTGATAATGGTTCTTGAACACGGAAGAATTATTGAACGTGGAAGTCACGAGGAATTGATAGCACAAAAGGGAAATTATTATCAACTTTATACAGGTGCTTTTGAATTGGAATAATCAGGCATCTGTTATGTAAAAACCTAACACAGACACAATATATTGTGTCTGTGTTTTTTTATACCACAAGAGCAAAAAAATAATTTGATAAATAAGAAAAAAATGCTTGATTTTTTGATTTGGTGGCTCTATAATACAAATTAGTGGGGAAAAGTGTACCCAAAAACAATAGAAGTGTAGAAAAGTGTTGAATTTGGAGGTGAAATATATGCTTTACGGCGATTATCAACATACCATTGATAAAAAAGGCAGAATGGCAATCCCGTCAAAACTCCGTTATGAGTTGGGGGATAGTTTTATTATCTGTAAAGGTATATCGGGTAAGCGTTGTCTGTGCATATATTCTACCGAGCAGTGGGACAAGTTCGTTGAAAAATTAGGGCAGTTGCCGTTTGCAAAGTCAAGCGAACTTAAACGATTTCTTTACAGTGGTACTTTTAATGTTGAGTTTGACTCTCAGGGAAGAATACTTATTCCAGCAAGTTTAAGGGAGTTTGCAAGGCTTGAAAATGAAGCACACATTATCGGTATGGACACCAACCTTGAAATATGGAACAGCGAACTCTGGCAGGAAGAAAATGCAGAGTTTACACCCGAGTCTATCGCCTCTATCGTAGAGGGACTTGATTTCTGATATGGAGTTTAGTCATAAATCGGTATTATTAAAAGAAACGATTGAGTCGCTAAGTATTAAACCCGACGGAATATATGTTGACGGTACGACAGGCGGTGCAGGTCATTCGCTTGAAATAGCAAAAAGGCTGAAATCGGGAAAACTTATTTGTCTTGATAAAGACCCCGATGCCGTAGCGGTTGCAAAAGAACGCCTTGTGGGCTATCCTGTAACGGTAGTGCTCACAGATTTTAAGGATATGGACAAGGCTTTATATGAACTGGGCATTGACAAGGTTGACGGCATACTTCTTGATTTGGGCGTTTCTTCCTATCAACTTGATAACGCCGAAAGAGGGTTTACCTACAAAACGCAGGCACCGCTTGATATGAGGATGAGCAAAAGCGGAGTAAGTGCAAAAGATTTGGTAAATACGCTGTCTGCCGATGAACTCACACGGATATTCAGTGTTTACGGCGAGGAAAAATTCGCTTTTAAGATAGCAAACAGTATAGTTAAAATCAGGCAGGATATAGAAATCGAAACTACAACGCAACTTGCAGATATAATTGCACGGTGCTATCCTGCGTCACAAAGGCGTGACGGCAATCCTGCAAGAAAGTGCTTTCAGGCAATAAGAATTGCCGTAAATTCCGAACTTGACAGTTTGTCCGAAGCACTCGACAAGGCTTTCCGACTTTTAAATAAAGACGGTACCTTATCAATAATTACCTTTCACTCATTAGAGGACAGAATGGTAAAACAAAAGTTTAAAGATTATTGTACAGGCTGTACCTGTCCGCCCGATTTGCCGATTTGCGTATGCGGTAAAAAACCGAGAGGCAAACTTGCATTTAAAAAGCCGATAAGTGCAACCCAAGAAGAATTACAAGAAAATAAACGCAGCAGAAGTGCAAAACTGCGGACTATAATAAAAATTTAGAAAGGCGAAAACGATGGATAATTTAAAGTATTATAACGATGCTCTTGCGTATGACTTTGATATGTTTATGCCAAAGCCAAAGGTTCGTGAAGAAGAACTTGATAATATAGTAAAGATGCCGAGCGTTAAGACAAAACAACGTCAACGTAGAAAAGTCGCTTCAAGGTCATTTTCGGCGTCGGCATTTGCAATAATGGTGTCGGTATTCATTCTTGCAGGACTTTGCGGAAATATCTTTCTTCGTCTTCAAATAAACGAAGTTAATGCACAAATTAATGATATGCAGACCAAAATTGATACCCTTGACAGTGAGAAAACGAGTTTGGGCGTAGAACTTGAAAGGAGAATATCATATTCGAATATAGAAACAGAAGCAGCCGAACTCGGTATGCAGAAGATGGAAAAAGATCAGGTTAAGTATATAAGGGTAAACGATACAAATACAGCGTCCGCAAAGGGTAAAAAATTGGATAAATGAAAAGCAGGGTAATAGTTAAGATTTAATCTTAATATAAATATTAAAGAATATACGAGAGTTAAGGTAAAACTTTGGCTCTCGTTTTCGAGCATAATTTAAGGGAGGCATACCGTATGGTTTCAAAACCGAATAAACAGATGATAGTACGTATAGTAGTTATAATGGTATGCCTTATACTTTGTCTTACGCTAATATCCACGGGAAGTCTTGTAAATATTATGATACTAAACGGCGAAAAGTATCAGAGTGCCGCATCGGAACAACAACTTTATGATAATCTCGTAACAGCACCGAGAGGCGATATATACGACAGCGATATGAAACTTCTCGCAACAAGTTCAACTGCTTGGACGGTTTACATAACACCAAACGGACTGAATAAACTTGATGACCAAAAAAAGGCACAAGAAATAAGGAATGTAATAGCGGACGGTCTGTCAAGAATTTTGGAAATGGATAGGGATGATATACTTGAAAAGAGTAAACAGAATTCCTATTACGTTATAATAAAGAAAAAGATAGAAAAGGACGTAGCAGATAAGGTACGTAAGTTTATATCTGAAAATAAGGGCCTTGAGATGACTAAGTACGTAGGTGTCGACTCTACGACCAAACGTTATTATCCTAACGATACGTTGGCATCTACGGTGCTTGGTTTTGTCGGAGACGACAATCAGGGGCTTGCAGGACTTGAAAGTTATTACGATAACGAACTTACAGGTATTGCAGGTAGAGTGGTTGCGGCAAAAAGTGCAAGAGGAACTAATATGCCTTTTACCTATGAAAAGGTTGAGGAGGCAAAACAGGGCAACAGTCTTGTAACAACGCTTAATTCTTATGTACAGTATGTAAGTGAAAAATATCTTGATATAGCAATTGCAGAAGAACAGATTGCCGAGCGTGGAGCGGTAGTCGTAATGAATGTAAATACGGGTGCCATTTTGGGCATGGCGGTAAGCGGTGACTTTAATCCGAATACTCCTTTTGAGTTGTGTGAAGAAGACAAGACGAAGATAGATGCAACCGAAGGCGAAGAAGAAAAAAGTAAACTTCGCACCGAACTGCTTAACCGTCAGTGGCGTAATAAGGCGGTTTCCGATACATATGAGCCGGGTTCGGTTTTCAAAATATTTACAGCCTCAACCGCTTTGGAAGAAAATCTTGTTACCGAAAAAAGCAGTTTCGGTTGTAATTGGCTTTATACCGTTGCAGGTACGGCATATCACTGTCACAAACACGGCGGACACGGCGTTCAGGGGTTGGCACAGGCGATGTCAAATTCCTGTAACCCTGCGTTTATACAAATAGGTCAGTTAATAGGCGTTTCTACCTTTCAAAAGTATTTTAAGGCTTTCGGTCTTACCGAAAAAACGGGAATAGATCTGCCCGGAGAAGCGTCACCTTATTACCATCTTGAAGAAAATATGGGTGCTACCGAACTTGCATCTTCATCGTTCGGTCAAACCTTCAATATAACACCCATTCATATGATAACCTTGGCGGCTGCCGCCGTAAACGGAGGTTATTTGGTGCAACCTCATATAGTTGATAAAATGATAGACGCCGAAGGCAATGTTACAAAAACTATGTCAACAGGGTATAAACGTCAGGTGATTTCGGAAAGTACGTCTGCTACTATGAGAACTTTACTTGAATACGTTGTGCAAAACGGTGCTAAAAACGGTATAGTTGCAGGTTACCGTGTAGGCGGTAAAACGGGTACTTCCGAGAAGGTTGCAAAAATGCTTTCTCTCGGAACAGGCGGACTTTATATAGGCTCTTATGTAGGTATAGCCCCGATTGACGACCCTGAAATTGCGGTTTTTGTAATGCTCGACGAACCTATGGGAGCACGTTACTACGGCGGTGCAATTTCGGCACCTGTCGGTTCAAAGATTATGACAGATATACTTCCGTATTTAGGCTACGAGCCACAGTACAGTCAAGCAGAACTTGAAAAACTGTCGGTTTCGGTTCCCGACGTATGTAATATGGACGTTGCATCTGCTAAGGAAAAACTTACAAACTCAAAACTTAATTATAAGGTTATAGGTACGGGAGAAAATATAGTAAAGCAGTTGCCTACGGCAGGCAGTTCGGTTTATAACGGCGGTACTGTAATACTGTATACAGAAAATGCAAGTGACCAAAATACAACGGTACCTAATTTAGTGGGACTTTCGGCAACCGAAGCAAATTCAGTTGCTTCAAGAGCAGGTGTTAACATAGAGTTTTCGGGTAATACCGCATCGCCTGATTTGCGGTCATATTCGCAGAGTATCGCTGCCGGTCAAACCGTATCGGTAGGTCAGGTAGTAACGGTGTATTTCAGGGACGAAGGCTCGGCAGACCTTGCTCGCTAAAAGGAGAAAAGCGAATGTTATTTAAAGACATATTGCCTGATTATTCGGGCAAATTCAGTGACATTGATATAAAGGGCATTACCTGCGATTCAAGAAGGGTAAAAGACGGTTTTATATTTGTTTGCATATCGGGTACCGATACCGACGGTCATAAATTCGCAAAAAGTGCGGTAAATTCAGGTGCAACGGTAATAATAGCCGAAAAAGATACAGGACTTAATAATCAGGTAATAGTAGATGATACCCGTTTAGTATATGCCCGTATGTGTGCAAGGTGGTTTTCAAATCCCGCAAAAAAATTAAAACTTATAGGCGTTACGGGTACTAACGGTAAAACGTCGGTTACCTATATGCTCAAAAGCATACTCGAAAAAGCAGGGCATAAAGTAGGACTTATAGGCACAATACAAAATATGATAGGCAATGAGGCAATAGCATCGCATAATACCACGCCTGATGCATATGAACTCAATTCCTTGTTTGACCTTATGCAAAAAAGCGGATGCACCTACGCTATAATGGAGGTATCGTCTCACGCACTCGACCAACGCCGTGTTTGTGAACTCGAATTTGAAAGTGCAATATTTACCAATCTTACACAAGACCATCTTGATTACCATAAAACTATGGAGAATTATCTTTTATCAAAGAAAAAACTGTTTTCTATGTGCAAGACGGCGGTTATGAACCTTGACGATGAATACTTTGAAAAAATGTCGCAGGGACTTGATTGTGATATAATTACCTACTCAACCTCCGACAACTCAACTTACAGTGCAAAGGGTATAAATTACCGTCCTGCAAGTGTAGACTACGAACTTGTCAGTGATAATTCAATAAACCATATAAAAATAAATACGGGTGGTAAATTTACCGTCTACAATTCAATGTGTGCGGCAATAACTGCGTTGGAACTCGGCATTCCTGCCGACACCGTAACATCTGCATTGGCGGAAATAAACGGTGTAAAGGGCAGAGCAGAGGTAGTGCCGTGTAACCGTGATTTTACGGTAATAATAGATTACGCTCATACGCCTGACGGACTTAAAAACATACTTTCTACATTTCGTGAGTGCAATAAAAACCGACTTATAACGGTTTTCGGTTGCGGCGGCGACAGAGATAAGGGAAAACGTCCCAAAATGGGAAATATAGCACTGCATTATTCCGATTATGTTATAGTTACAAGCGATAATCCCAGAAGCGAAGAGCCAATGTCTATAATAGACGATATATTGCAGGGAATGACGGGTGCAAATATCCCCGTTAAGGTAATAGAAAACAGATGTGAAGCCATAAAGTATGCAATATCAATTGCAGTTAAAGACGATATAATAGTACTTGCAGGCAAGGGACACGAAACCTATCAGATTTTAAAGGATAAAACTATTCACTTAGATGAACGTGAAATAATAAAAGAGGCGTTAGAGGACCTTGAAAAGAGGAACGTTTAAATGAAAAATTATACAGCCGTCATATCGGCGGTAATTGCGTTTGCCGTAACGGTACTTTTAGGATATGTAGTAATTCCGTATTTAAGAAAACTCAAATTCGGGCAGACTATACTTGATATAGGACCTAAATGGCACAAGGAAAAGCAGGGTACCCCCACTATGGGCGGAGTTATGATGATGGCAGGTGTCATTGTCGCATTAGTTTTAGGGTATACCGCCTCTGCAATAAGCGGTGAGAGATTTTCTTTTGAACTTAAAGATAAATACCGCCTGACTGTATTTTTAGCAGGTATCATAATGGCACTTTGTATGGGATTTATCGGTTTTATTGATGATTATATCAAGGTTGTTAAAAAAAGAAATTTAGGACTTACCGCAAGACAAAAGACCTTTTTGCAACTGCTTGTTTCTGCTCTTTATCTTATAACTCTTTCCTTTTCGGGAATGAAAACCACCTATATTCCGTTTATAGGCGATGTAAATATCAGTTCGGGTTTGGGACTCTTGTTTTGGCCTGTTGCACTGATGTTTATATACGGCTTTACAAATGCCGTAAATTTGACCGACGGACTTGACGGTCTTGCATCTTCTGTCACATTGGTAGTAGCCTGTGCGTTTATGTTGGCATCGGGATTTTTAGGTATAATTTCAACCAATATATTATCATCGTCACTTGCGGGTGCATGTGCAGGTTTCCTTGTTTGGAACGCAAAACCTGCAAAGGTGTTTATGGGCGATACAGGCTCAATGTTTTTGGGCGGTATGGTTGTAGCACTGTCATTCGGAATAGGAAGACCCATACTTTTGATACTTGCAGGTTGCCTGTATTTTTTGGAGGCAATTTCGGTAATGCTCCAAGTTTCATACTTTAAACTTACAAAAAAGCGTCTTTTTAAAATGGCACCGCTTCATCATCACTTTGAAATGTGCGGTTGGTCGGAGCAAAAGACGGTGTTCGTATTTTCACTTATAGCATTTGTAGGTTGTTTTTTAGCACTTTTGACCGTAATATACGGCTTATAAAATATTAAACGGAGGGAAGGCAAATGCCTAATAAAGCAGTAAGACGGAGAAAAAAAGGCGTTGTACAATCGGGCAGACTTGATATAACCTTTCTTTCATTCGTTCTCATATTGGTAACGGTAGGACTTGTAATGCTTTTTTCTTCAAGTTTTGCCTATTCTCTCGAATATTACGGTAACAGTTATAAGTTTATTTCACGTCAGTCGGCATTTGCGGTTGCAGGTGTTGCCCTTATGCTTATAATATCTAAAATTGATTATCATTTTTGGCGTAAGTTCAGTTGGCTTGTATACGGCGTAGTTATAGTTATGCTCATTGTACTTCTTGCTATGCCACCTATGGTATCGGGTATGGACGTTAAACGATGGATAGTCATAGGTCCTTTAAACTTTCAACCGTCGGAACTTGCAAAGTTTGCAATAGTATTACTCTTTTCAACGCTTATATCCGCCAATTATAAGATGATGAAAGAATTTAAGTTTATAATTATACTTATTGGACTGCTTGGTCTTACCTGTGCACTCGTAGTATTGGAACCGCACCTTTCCGCTACCATTCTCATATTTTCGATTGGAATAGTATTGATGATAGTAGGCGGACTGCCCAAAAAATATATATTCGGCGGTGCAGGTATCGGCGTATCGGCAGTGGTTTTGGCAATAGTTTCAGGAGTTATCAGTTACGGCTCTGACCGTATTAAATATTGGCTTGACCCTTGGCTTGACCCCAAAGGCAAAGGATTTCAAACAATACAGTCACTTTTGGCAATCGGCTCGGGCGGTATTTTAGGCAGAGGAATAGGACAGTCACGGCAAAAGTATCTTTGGGTACCTGAGCCACACAACGATTTCATTTTTGCAATAGTCTGCGAGGAATTGGGACTTATCGGTGCAATACTTATAATTGTTCTTTTTGCACTGCTTGTTTGGCGTGGATTTACTATTGCAATGCGTTCTCCTGATAAGTTCGGCTCACTTTTGGCAATCGGTCTTACCTTTCAGGTAGGGCTTCAAGCAATGCTTAATATCTGGGTTGTTACAAACACCATACCCAATACGGGTATCAGTTTGCCGTTTTTCAGTTACGGCGGAACGTCGCTTATGATACTTCTTGCCGAGATGGGCATAGTGCTTTCGGTTTCAAGAAGTTCAAATATAGAAAAGACATAAGGCGTTACGGTTTGATAAGGGGGCAAAACTTATGCATATACTCTTTGCAGGCGGAGGTACGGCAGGACATATCAATCCTGCACTTGCGGTAGCAGGTTATATAAGGGAACAACACCCTAATGCACATATAAGTTATATAGGCACTGCCGATAAGTTGGAATCAAAATTAGTTCCCGAAAAGGGATATAATTTCAGGACAATAGATGTTGCAGGCTTTCAAAGAAAAATGTCGGTTAAAAATATAGGTAAAAATGTTTCGGCGGTAAGAAAGATGTTTACATCTTCACTGACTGCTAAAAAACTACTTAAAGAACTTGAGCCCGATGTTGTAGTCGGAACGGGCGGTTATGTTAGCGGTCCTGTTTTAAGGGAAGCGGCAAATTTAGGAATTAAAACCGCAATTCACGAACAAAATGCCTTTCCGGGCGTTACTACAAAAATGCTTGCGAGTAAGGTAAATGCCGTAATGCTTGCAATGCCCGAAGCAGAAAAATATATGAAACTGAATAAAAAGCCGATAGTAACGGGCAACCCCGTAAGGCGTGAATTACTTGGTATAAGCCGTGAAGATGCAAGGAAAATGTTAGGCTTTGACGATAGACCGCTGATACTGTCGT
>CALGCE010000259.1 GCA_937884625.1 uncultured Clostridia bacterium | reverse complement strand
TTATTGTTAGCTTGCATAATCGACTCAGGAAACTATTATGTAAATAAAAATATTAAGAAGTAAGAGAAGGAATATGAAGAAGAAATTTATGATAATTAATCTCATTATCTTTATAGGAAAAAAAATAAATTTATAAAAAGGAAGATTGTTATGAAAAAAATTATTGCATTAATGTTAACTTTTGTTTGTTTGTTCGCCTTTGCAGGGTGTAACGGTAAGGGTAATTCGTCTAAACTTAAAATAGGCGTAATTCAGTATATGAGCCACCCATCGCTTGATAACTGCTATAACGGCATAAAAAAAGCACTCGAAGAATCCGACCTTGATTATACGATTGATTATCAGACAGGTTCAAGCACTGCGGCAGATTCCGACTGTTCTAACTTTGCCAAAAATATGGTATCTGATAACTGTGATATAATAATCGCAATTGCAACACCTGCGGCAAAGGCGGCGTTTTCTGCAACTGCCGATACCGATATACCCGTAATTTTCTGTGCAGTATCCGACCCTGTTGCGGCAGGACTTGTAAAGAGTCTTGAAAAACCGGGCGACCTTTGTACCGGTACTTCCGATGTACTTGACCTTTCCGCACAGTTAGACCTTATAACCTCTATGCAACCCGATGTTAAGAATATCGGAGTGCTTTATACCTCGTCCGAAGAAAATTCCATAACCAATCTTAAAAACTTCAAGAAGGTATGCGAGAAAAACGGTATAAATGTTGTAGCATCTGCGGTACAGGGTGCATCGGATATACCCTCGGCGGCAGACGACCTTGCATCAAAGGTTGACTGCATAAACAACTTTACCGATAATAATGTTGTAAACAATTTGTCGGTACTTTTAAGTGCGGCTGATAAATACAAAATACCCGTTTACGGTTCAGAGGAAGAGCAGGTTAAAAACGGCTGTCTTGCATCTGTTTCAATCGACTACGTTGCACTCGGCAAAACTACGGGGGATATGGCGATAGACGTTTTGGGCGGTGCCGATATTACCAAAATGGCGGTAAAGACCATAAAAGACGCTACACCCGTTGTAAATGAAAAGGTACTTTCGTCTCTTGGCATAAAGATGCCCGAAAAGTATTCAAATGTAAATTTGGTGGGTAAGTAATGTTCAGTATTATTAGTTCTGTTGAGGTCTTTTTAGAAACGGGTCTTGTGTTTTCGCTGATTGCAATGGGATACTACGTATCCTACTACATACTCGATTTTCCCGACCTTACGGTAGAGGGTACATTCGTATCGGGTGCGGTAGTATTCGGTATTATGGTGAGCAAGGGCATAAGTGCGTGGATTGCACTTATATCGTCGTTTGCCGTCGGTTGCATTTTCGGTGCGGTTACGGGACTTTTAAAGGTAAAACTTAAAATTCGCTCACTGCTTTGCGGTATTTTGGTTTCAACCGCCCTTATTTCTGTTAATTTAGTGGTGGTGTCGGGCGGAATGTCGGGAGATTTTACGGGTCAGTCAAATTCCTCGATTTCTTACGGCAGAGTTGTAAACACACTTCACGATGCATTTTTCGGCGATATTATTCCGTCAAGAATAAACAATATACCTTTTAGAAACCCCATTATTTTCTTGGTTGTTGTAATAATTTGCAAACTGTTGCTTGATATGTATTTAAAGACAAAAAACGGTTTGATTTTAAGGGCATCGGGAGATAATTCCCAATTTGTCAGAATGTTAGGCGTTGACCCGGGCAAAAGCACTATAACAGGTCTTGCGATAGGAAACGGCTACGCCGCAGTTGCAGGTGCACTTTATACACATATAAGCGGTAATGTAAACCAAAGTATGGGTATAGGTATGATAGTTATAGGTTTAGCATCGCTTATTATCGGCACATCCCTGCTTAAAAACGTTAATTTCTTAAAGCCTACCACAAAGGTTATTATCGGTGCGGTTATTTATCAGGCTTGTCTTACCGTAGCCCAGAAATTAGGCGTTCCCAGTGCGTACAACAAAATAATAATGGCTTTGATATTTACCGTTGCACTTATTTTCAGTGGTAAGGAAAAGAGGGGGAAGCGTAAATGTTAAAACTTGATAATATTAACGTCTCCTTTAATAAGGGTACGGTTGATGAAACGGTACTTTTCAACAACTTCAATTTTGAGGTTAAAAAGGGCGAGTTTGTATCAATAGTAGGCTCAAACGGAAGCGGAAAGACCACAGCCTTAAATCTTATTTGCGGTACAATTATACCCGATAGTGGCTCGGTGATTTTTGACGGCAAAGATATAACGAAACTTCCCGAACATAAGAGGGCGAGATTTTTAAACAGAGTTTTTCAAGACCCGAAACTCGGCACCTGTTCAAATCTTACCGTGCTTGAAAACTTTGCACTTGCGGACAATAAAAACAAGTCATACAATCTTACGGGCGCAATAAGTAAAAAAAGGATAGAGTATTATAAGCAGTTGCTTTCCTCTTGCAATATGGGACTTGAAGACAGACTAAATGTTGCGGTAGGTGCACTGTCAGGCGGACAACGTCAGGCTATTGCATTAGTAATTGCGGGAATGACAAAAGTCGATATGTTAATTCTTGACGAACATACGGCGGCACTTGACCCAAAGTCCTCCGAAACGGTTATGCAACTTACCGATAAGTTAATAAAGGAAAACGACCTTACGGCTATAATGGTAACGCATAATCTCCGTCACGCAGTCGAGTACGGAAACAGACTTATTATGATGGACAAAGGCAATATTATACTTGATAAATCACAAGAAGAAAAATTAAATACAAAAACGCAGGATTTACTTCATATATTTAATGAAATCAGTATTGAATGCGGAAATTAAAAGACGAATACCCTCCCAATTTCGGGAGAGTATTCGTTTTTTATAGCATTAGCATTATAGAGTAAAAGCAAACAATATAAAAGTGAAATAATTTACTTTGTAAATTGTAAAATATTCGGTTTTCAACCGAATGTGAAATGAAATAAATCCACTCACGCCCCGCAGGCACATTCAACTATCCATTATTATTTTTTAAGTTTTAAGTATTCATTATTAATTTAGAAAACCTATCACGCCATATTTAATGAATAATGAATATTTA
>CALGCE010000258.1 GCA_937884625.1 uncultured Clostridia bacterium | reverse complement strand
TCCTTCGCGTCCCTGGCGGCCTACATCGGCGGAAGGATGGTGTCCAACACCTGCTCCGGACGTGTCACCGGGGAGTGGGTCGGACTGTACGGTCAGTTGAAATCATACATAGACGTGTTGGACGAGAAGGAAAAGAGACTTGTCCATCAGACGACGATTGATGTAGATGCAGAGAAAAGTGTTGCACTCCCGATTTCTGTGCTTACGCCTGGCGATTATCAAGTCGTGGTGAAAGAACTGACGGATAACAAGTTCGCTTGTTCCTCGTCTAAAGATTTCATCTTCTACGATAAGTCGAGCAAGGTGATGCCTACCTCTAAGTTCAAGTTGTGGACCAATGTCTCATCGGTGGAATTGGACAAGGATGAATCGGTGGAATTGGCGTTAGGTACGACAGAGAAAGAGGCTTGTATATTGGAAGTTGTAATGGGTAGTGATGCGAAGTTGATTAGTAAGCGTTGGATTTACTTGACGAACGAGATGACGACGATTCGTTTTGCCGCAAAGGATTTGTTCAAGAAAAACAAAATGTCTTCTTTTAGTTCGTTGTTACTCCTTTTCATAATACATATTTATAACTGTTTTAAATCATTTCATTTGCACTCAAGGAGTCTTTAATCACCATTCAGTTCAACCTCGCGATAATTCTATCATATGGGCTTGATATCTCGCCGTCTTTTGTGGTGTTAGATGTCATGCAGATAAGCGTTTGCCCGTTCTTGTCGGCGGTTCAAATTAAGGATTCGGCTCGGGTCCTTGGTAGAAAACATAAGCAGAAAGCCATACAAAAGAAGTGTGAGCCTGATTAGACTTACCTCACTTGTAGGCTCTCGACTGCCTGTAACGAAAGATGAAGAAAAACGGCTCACACGCTGGGGTATAGTGTGAGCCGAAGCCCGGACGCATATACGACCAACTCGGAGCGTCTTTGGGCCCTTCTTTCGTTACGTAAATTGTCGAGATTTACAAGTGCGAAAAGCTAAAACGCTTCCTTAATATGTCTTGAAACGGGTGTTACTATACTTAGCACCGAATTTCGTTGCAAATATACGGTTTATCTACAAAATTTTTAACTGAGTTCATAACACCAGAAATTCAAAAAGAAGATTTTTGCCGACACTGCCGATAAAAAGAATGTAATTTTAGGCAGTGTTCTTTGCGGTTTTTTCCTTTTCTTGCTTACAAATTTTCAACAGTCGGGAATTACCGTCTATCCTAAAGGCTGTGCCGCCGAAGCAAGAGCCGGTTTTATTACGGCGCTTTATGTTATTATGGTACCTGTTATCTCGGTTATTCTTAAAAGAAAAATCTCTTTTGCGGTTTGGATAGCTGTGGGTATTTCGGTTGTAGGCATTTACCTTTTGTGCTTATCGGGCGGTTTAAGCGGTGTTTATTTAGGCGATATATTAATGTTTTTCTGCGCTCTTTCGTGCGCTTTTCATATTATGTTTGTCGATAAATACGGTGTTTTGGTAGGTGTCGTTGTACTGTCATGTTTACAGTTTTTGGTAAACGGCATTTTGTCGGGCGTATGTTCCCTTATCTTTGAAACGGTAACATTAACTAATGTATATAACGCCTTGCCGCAAATACTTTATATGGGTATTCTGTCAAGCGGACTTGCCTATACGCTTCAGGTTGTAGGTCAAAAATATGCCGAACCTGCAATAGCTTCAATTTCAATGAGCTTCGAGTCGGTTTTTGCCGCAATAGGCGGCTGGCTTATTACGGGCAACGCCCTTTCGGTCCGTGAATTTTTCGGGTG
>CALGCE010000257.1 GCA_937884625.1 uncultured Clostridia bacterium | reverse complement strand
GCATGAGCAGGAAGTTGGTAGGATCAGCCTCTGCACAAACCTTCTGGGATACAGGTGCAGCCATAGGAACTGCGGATACACCTGCAGAACCGATAAGCGGATTGATCTTGTTTTTGAGGAAAAGGTTCATAAATTTAGCAAGAAGTACACCGCCTGCGGTACCCATACTGAATGCTACAACACCGAGTACGATAATAAACAATGTTTGCGTTTTAAGGAATATTTGGGCAGTGGCAGTAGCACCGACCGAAATTCCCAAAAATATGGTAACTATATTCATAAGTTCGTTTTGTGCCGTCTTACAAAGACGCTCTGCAACGCCCGATTCTTTCCACAAGTTACCGAGCATAAGGCAACCTACCAAAGAAGTAGCCGACGGAACAAGCAACGCTACAAATATTGTAACTACTATCGGAAAGATTATTTTTTCTGTCTTTGAAACCTGACGAAGCGGTTTCATAACTATATTGCGTTCTTTTTTTGTCGTAAGCAACTTCATAATGGGCGGTTGAATAACAGGTACCAACGCCATATAAGAATACGCCGCAACCGCAATAGGTCCTAATAAATCAGGTGCCAATTTTGAGGTTACGAATATAGCCGTAGGACCGTCCGCACCGCCTATTATACCGATAGAAGATGCTTCCATACCATTAAATCCGAGATAAATTGCACCTACAAAGGTCGCAAAAATACCAAGTTGTGCTGCCGCACCCAAAAGAAGTGACTTCGGATTTGAAATAAGCGGACCGAAATCGGTCATAGCACCAATTCCTACAAATATAAGGCAGGGATATATGCAGGTTTTAACACCTATATAAAGATAGTCGATAAGACCGCCGTTTGCCATAATATATCCGTAACTGTGATAATGAGCCGAAGATTCGTTCATAAATTCAGACCATATATCTCCGTTATAAAGCCCCGCACCCGGCAGATTTGTAAGCAACATACCAAAAGCAATACCTATAAGTAACAGTGGTTCAAATTCTTTCTTTATCGCAAGCCATAATAAAAATAACGATATTGCTATCATGATAAGATAACCGTAATTTTCGGTTACATTGGCAAACAGCATATAAAATCCCGTTTGCTTGACAAATTCTAACAATTTTTCAACATACATAGCATTTACTACCTCTTAAAGCATTATGCTATAACGCATAAAACGGCACCCGTTTCAACAGAACTGCCCTTCGTTGTGTTTACGCTTTTAACCGTACCGTCAATAGGAGCCATTATTTCATTTTCCATTTTCATAGCCTCTAAAATCATAAGAACATCGCCCTTTTTAACGGTGTCGCCTTCTTTTATGTTTACCGCAAGAATGTTACCAGGCATAGGGCTTGTAACGGTTTCTTCTCCCGCATTGGCATTTACAGGTGCTGTTACTACTTCCGAAGTCTTTACAGGTTCTGCTTTTACCTGTGATGCGTCAATTTCCTCAATTTCAATTTCATACGCCGTACCGTTTACGGTTACCTTATACTTTTTCATACTAATCCCTCATTTATATAATTTTATATTTTCTTAAAAGACAAAACACGGATTGCCGAAATATCGGTGCCCAAATCCTCTGCCACGGCGGCGGATACCGCCGCTATTATTTCCTGACGGTTTTCTATAACCGTGGGTATTTCATTTACAGGTGCCTCTCCTTTACGCTCTTTGCAAAAAATACTCATTATTTTACAAATAATTATTATGCATATAAGACCGACAAACACCGTACCAAGCCCCATACAAACTACAAACCAACTCGGTATATCAGACATCCATATACACCCCCTAAAATTATGGTTTAACCCATAAAAAGTTACTTTTAAAAAAGAAATTTCGGAAAATATAAAGCACAAAACAATTCAAAACACCAAAACTTCCCATATTAACGCTTATTATAATACATTTTCAAGCATTTTTCAAGCATTTTTTAAAATTATTTTCTCACACGAAGTCTTTAACACCTTGTACATAAACAAAATATAATGGTAAAGGACGGTAGAGCGACAGGGGTCCCGCCGTCGCACTGCCCTCCAAACAATGATGATTGAAATTTTAATCGTCGAAAAGGAGAAAAAGTATGGAAATAAAAACAGACGATATGCGTTCTGCGGAAAACGGTATGGGATATTGTATGAATACCGATAATGAAATTCTTACAATGGCGTTTGTAAACTACCAACCTATCGCAGAAATTTATGAACTATCAAAAGGTTACCGTCACGGTACCATTTTCCCCGACCTCGACAAGCCGTTTTTGGCAGGAGGTATGCGAAAATGAACGATAAGGCAACCTTAAAGAGAAAAATATGGGAATTGGACTTCGCCATTCACGAACTTGTCCTCTTCCTTGACACACATCCCACAAGCAAAAGGGCTTTGGAACTTATGCGTCAATTCAAAAGATTGCGTGAAGATACGGTAGCAGACTACGAAGCAAAATTCGGCAAATACGTTGTTACCGCAAAAGACGTAGATCCGACAGGACGTTGGAAATGGATAGACGGTCCTTGGCCGTGGGAAAACAATTTTGCGGAGGAATAAAATATATGTGGCAATATCAAAAGAAGTTACAGTATCCTGTAAACATTAAAAATCCCAATCCGAAGTACGCACAGATAATAATAAGCCAGTACGGTGGTCCAGACGGCGAATTAGGTGCATCAATGCGTTATTTGACACAACGTTATTCAATGCCTTTCGATGACGTAAAGGGTACCCTTACCGATATAGGTACGGAAGAACTCGCCCACCTTGAAATGATATGTGCTATGGTACACCAACTTACTAAAAATCTAACACCCGAAGAGATAAAGAAATCAGGGTTTGATAAGTATTTTGTTGACCATACGAATGCAGTGTATCCGATTGCGGCATCAAGTTTGCCGTGGAGAGCAGAGTATATACAGGCGAAAGGCGATATATTGGCAGACCTGCACGAAGACCTTGCGGCAGAACAAAAGGCAAGGGTAACCTACGACAATCTGTTAAGACTAATCGACGACCCCGATATACTTGACCCGTTGCGCTTCCTGCGTGAACGTGAAATAGTGCATTATCAAAGATTCGGCGAAGCACAACAAACAAGGTGTAATGATAACGGCGGAGCAGCTGACAAAACCACTTGAAATAAGGCTTTTTAAGTACATAAAAGGAGGATTTAAAATGAAGCTGTTTAAGTTTGTTGTTATGCTGATTTTAATATTAATTACTGTTCGGACAGGCTATCTTGCGCTTTTATATAAGGTCTCAACATCAACAGGTGCTTTTCTAATATGTTTAGGTATTACCTTGTTTGTTGCAAGTGATGGCGGACTTAAAAGAAAATCAAATTGAATCACTGCTATCTTAATTACGCCATAATTATAATTAACCTACAAATTTTCGATTAATTGTTGATTTGTAGGTTAATTTGTGATATACTATTAGTAGTCGGGAGGTAATAGTATGACGGATATTATTTTTGAATACAAAGAATTACTTGCATCAAAACTTGAAATTGAGCAAAAACTTAGTGTTTTGCCCAAGGGATATATTTCTAAAAAGACGATTGGCGGTAAGCAGTATTTATATTTGCAAACCCGCAACGGAGATACTATTGAGAGCAAATACATCAAGGCAGAAGAAGCAGATGAAATTGCAAAGCAAATTTCATTAAGGAAAGAATATGAATCACAATTTAAAAAAGGAGGACAATAAGATGAATTTTCCAGTATTAAAACGTATCTTAAATTATACAAAGTCTTATTCCATCTATATTGTGATCAGTTTTATCTGTTCTGCTGCTTCCGTTGTTTCTCAGTTAATGGTTCCTATTTATACAGGAAATGCAATTGATTATATGATTGATATTGGTAAAGTAGATTTTAAGTCTATTCAAGGAATTTTAATAGCTATCTTTATAATGATGGTTATTACTGCTTTATCTCAATGGATCATGGCTATCTGTAATAATAAGATTACTTATGGAGTATCAAAAGACTTACGTAATGAAGCATTTGCGAAAATGCAAAGATTACCTTTATCTTATTTAGATTCTCATCCAACAGGGGATCTAGTTAGTAGAATGATTGCTGATATCGATACCTTTACTGATGGTTTATTAATGGGATTTACGCAATTATTTACAGGAATCTTAACTATTATTGGTACATTAGGATTTATGTTATCAGTAAATGTGGTGATTACCTTAGTAGTTGTTGTATTAACACCAGTCAGCTTATTAGTAGCAAACTATATCGCTACTCATACATATCAGTATTTTAAAAGACAGACAGTGGCTAGAGGAGAACAGACTGCTTATATCAATGAAATGATTGATGGAATGAAGGTTGTTCAGGCCTTTGGTTATGAAGAAGAAGGAAATAAAAAGTTTGTGGAATACAATCAGGAATTAGAA
>CALGCE010000256.1 GCA_937884625.1 uncultured Clostridia bacterium | reverse complement strand
CCGCTTTTGCTTGCCACTTTAAGAAATAAAAATGTAAGTATTAAGTGTAATCCGAAAACTGCAAGTTTAAAGAAAACAAATAACGGTAGATTTATTTTAGATAATAACAATCAAATTGAATTTATGCCATACATGGATATAAAGGATGAGCCTTTTATCGTGTATCCGGTAGTAGAAAAATAAAAAATTAAGTAGATGGGCTCTTTATGTCTGTCTACTTTTGCTCAATTTTATAAATAAAGGGTTTGTGAGGATTTTATGATTACCTTTGATAATAACGGAATAATTAAAATAGATACTGCTCATTCATCTTATGTAATGGCACTGCAAAATAATATTCTATATCATATTTATTGGGGAAAAAAGATTTCCGCAATAGAACGCACAGTTGATGCAATGTTTTGCGATAAAGGTACAAGTTTTTCTGGTTTGGATGTTGACGTAAGATGGGGTAGGTCTTCTGACCTTATGCCTATGGAATATCCTACTTACGGTTCTCCTGATTTAAGAACACCAGCATTACATATCCGTTATGCAGACGGTACGACTGCTACTTCATTAAGATATAAATCTCACGAAATAATAAAGGGTAAACCTAAACTTGAAGGTCTGCCATCAACATATGTTAATGAAAATGATGATGTGCAAACACTTTCAATAACATTAAGTGATGATTTTCGTCAAATAGAAGTGGTACTTAATTATACCTGTTGGTATGAATATGATGCCATAGCAAGAAGTACGGTTATACACAATGTTTCAAACAGTGCAATTTCGCTTTTATCCGCTTGCAGCACCTCGTTTGATATGGTTGATGCTTCAAATTATGATATGCTCAATCTATACGGTGTTTGGGGCAGAGAAAGGACACCCGAAAGACTGACTTTAAGGAAAGGTATCCAAATGATTGATAGTAAACGTGGTGCATCAAGCCATAATCAAAATCCATTTTTGGCAATTCTCTCTAAAAACTGTGATGAAAACATAGGCGAGGTATTTGGAATAAATTTGGTATTCAGCGGTAACTTTTCTGCGGGAATAGAGTTAGACGGATACGATACTGCCCGTGTATTTATGGGGATAAATCCTTTTGATTTCGGATACAAAATAGAGCAGGGTGAAAGTTTTTATACTCCTGAGGCAGTACAGGTTTACTCAAATTGTGGGCTTGGCGGTATGTCACGTTCGTATCACGGTTTATACCGTAGCCATATATGCACAGGGAAATACCGTGATATAGAAAGACCAGTATTGATAAACAATTGGGAAGCGACCTACTTTGATTTTGATGAAGATAAACTTGTAAATATAGCCAAAGTTGCAAAGCAGGTAGGTATTGAGTTGTTTGTCCTTGATGACGGTTGGTTTGGCAACCGAAACAGCGATAAAGGTTCTCTCGGCGATTGGAAAGCAAACCTTATAAAACTACCTAACGGTCTTTGTAATCTTGCAAAACGTATAAATGATTTAGGAATGAAATTCGGTTTATGGTTAGAACCTGAAATGGTAAGTCCCGACAGTGATTTATACCGTGCTCATCCCGATTGGTGTTTGCATATTAACGGCAGGCAGTCGAGTTTAGGACGAAATCAACTTACCCTTGATTTATCAAGGGCAGATGTGAGGGAATATATTATAGGATTTATCTGCGAATTGTTAAGTACGGCAAATATTGAATATATCAAATGGGATATGAACCGTAATATGAGTGAAATCGGTTCAGCACTATTGCCGTCGGAGCGTCAGAGTGAAGTGGCGTATAGATATATATTGGGACTGTATGAAATTTTAGAAACCGTAACTAATAAATTTCCTGATGTTTTATTCGAGGGTTGCAGTGGCGGAGGCGGAAGATTTGATGCAGGAATGCTTTATTATATGCCTCAAATATGGACTAGCGACGTTACAGATGCAGAGGAAAGACTGAAACTGCAATATGGAACAAGTATAGTATATCCGTTTTGTACAATGGGTTCTCACGTATCGGCAGTTCCTAATCACCAAATTTTCAGGACTACACCGTTTGAAATGCGGGGAAACGTCGCATTGACAGGGCAATTCGGATATGAACTTGATATAAGCAAATTGAGTGAAAGTGAACTTGATTTAGCAAAAAAACAGGTAGAATTTTATAAAAAATACGGTTCTGTTATGCATACTGGCGATTGTTATAGGATTTGTTCGCCGTTTGATAGCGATATGTCTGTAATAGAGTTTATTTCAAAGGACAAAAATACTGTTTTATTAAATATTGCAAGTTGCTCTGCAAAGCCTAATGCACCTTTTAAAAGAATTATATTAAAAGGTCTTGACGAAGAAGCCGTATATCGCATAGAAGATAACGGTGTAAAGATGTCAGGCAGTGAATTATGTACGATAGGAATACCGTTTGTAAATGAAAAAGAACATTATTCTTGCCGGTGTGGGAGGACAAGGTATCCTCTCCATCGCGACCGTGATTGGTGAAGCTGCATTGCACGAAGGCCTCTATCT
>CALGCE010000255.1 GCA_937884625.1 uncultured Clostridia bacterium | reverse complement strand
AACGTGTTCTGGGCATTTGCCGACGGCTTTATTCCCATACGCTCCATTAGTTTGAAAAATTCAAGCGACGTCATAAGTGCAGACAATTCTTCTGTTTTTGCAGGCCTTGTCTTATAGGTTTCAAAATCGGTATTTATCGGAGCGGTAAGGCAGATTGTACCGAGTGTACGGCTTAAATATGCACTGTCTTTTCCGTCAAGAAGTTTTTTTCTTACACTTTCTTTTATGTCAATGTTATCAATATTTTGGTAGATGTAATCGACACTGTGAAAACGGGATACAAGGTCGGTTGCGGTTTTCCCGCCCACACCTGCAACACCCGGTATATTATCCGATGAGTCGCCCATAAGTGCCTTTAACTCTATCATTTCATTAGGCGTTACCCCGTAACGCTCTAAAACGGCAGCGGGAGTATAGTTTATAATTTCGGGTTTGCCCATTTTTGTAGCAGTAAGCAAAACACGGGTGTTATCCGATACAAGTTGAAGTGAGTCACGGTCGCCCGTTGCGATTACACACTCGTTTTCGTTTTCTTCGGCAGACCTTGCAAGAGTACCTAAAATATCGTCCGCCTCATACCCCTCACATTCAATGCAACTGTAACCTGCAAGGTTAAGCCAATTTTTAAGGGTGGGGAACTGCTCGGCAAGTTCGTTTGGCATAGCGTGACGTCCTGCTTTGTATTGGTCATACATCTTATGGCGGAATGTGGGTGCTTTAAGGTCAAAGGCAACTGCAACACCGTCGGGGTGTTCAAGTTCCAACAGTTTGTTAAGTATATTTATAAATCCGTAAACGGCATTTGTATACTTTCCATCTTTGGTTGAAAGCAGTTTTATACCGTAAAAAGCACGGTTGATTATACTGTTACCGTCAATCGCCAAAATCTTCAAATTGCCCACCCCAAACTACTGCAAGTTATAATTAATTATATTTTACCATTTTTAAACCGTTTTGTCACTAAAAAATTTTAAATTTGACAGAAAATATATTATAAAGTATAATTTACTACGTTATGAAGATAGGAAATGTAGAAATTGGCGGTTACTGTGCCCTCGCTCCCATGGCAGGTGTGGCAGACAGAGCAATGAGGGAAATATGTGTAAAATACGGTGCATCTTTTACCGTAGGCGAACTTACAAGTGCAAAGGGTGTCGTTTTAGGCGACGATAAGTCAAAATGTCTGCTTGCGTGTTATAAGTCAGAGGGTATATGTGCATCTCAACTTTTCGGGTGTGAGAGTGATATAATGGCAAAAGCCGCACAGATAGCCCTTAACTTTAACCCCGATTTTATTGATATTAATATGGGTTGTCCAGTTCCTAAGGTAGTTAAGACTTCTTCTTACGTCCCCTGCACCGATTTCGGCTATATATTCAAGGGCATCAGCATCCGCTTTGTGGACGAGCGCCCCGAAACGCCCAAGGAGCACGACTTCTGCTACGAAGGCGGCCTGCGCGAGTTTGTGAAGTATCTCAACAAAAACAAGCAGGTCATGTTCGAAGAACCCATTTATGCCGAGGGCATCAAGGACGGCATCCTGGTGGAAGTCGCCATGCAGTACAACGACAAGTACAGCGAGAGTGTTTACAGCTATGTCAATAACATCAACACCGAGGAGGGTGGCACGCATCTGGCCGGCTTCCGCACGGCGCTGACCCGTACCTGCAACGATTTTGCCCGCCGCTTTAATATCCTCAAGGAAAAGGACGAAAACCTCTCCGGTGAGGATGTGCGCGAGGGCCTG
>CALGCE010000254.1 GCA_937884625.1 uncultured Clostridia bacterium | reverse complement strand
CGACATCATCTATAACGACCCCAAGACCGGCAAAGCGGAAGACCTGCGGGACAAGACGCCCATGCAGATCCGTGAGCTGGGCGTACGTCTTTCCTTTGTTCCGGAAGACCGATTGGGTATGGGTTTGGTAGGAAATATGGGCATTACAGATAATATGATGCTTCGAAGCTACAAAAAGGGCAAAACGGCATTTTTGGAAAGAAAACTGAGGCAGCAGTTAAACAATTTCAGGTTGAAAAATGTTTATAACATTTGCAATACCTATTGCAACAAAATTACAGTACTTTTCTACTACCATTTTTCCTGCAAAATCTGAATTACGCATTGCATCAAATGAAGTTTTGCCGTCCACATTGTTTATATCGCCCTTACAAATATCCCACATATTAGTATCTTAACATCGCCTGTTTTGTCTGACGTATCAAAGCAGTTGCCGATGCATACGCTTCCCAGCAACCTATTCGACCGCAGGTACAAACTTCGCCGTCCGCATTTATAACAGTATGACCGAGTTCTCCGCCGGCAAAATTACTTCCTGAATAAATTTTACCGTCAATAATAATTCCTCCGCCAACACCTGTTCCGAGTGTTATGGCAACAAAGTTATTAGTTGCCTTTCCGGCACCTGCAATATATTCTCCGTAAGCGGCGGCATTTGCATCGTTTTCAATATAACAATCTATGCCTAGTCTTTCTTTTATCATATCAGATAGTTTTACATTATAAAAGCCTAAATTATTTGCATATGCAACAAAACCGGTAATCGGATTAATAGAACCCGGACAGCCAACTCCTGCATATTCAACATCGTTAATATTAAGACCTGCTTTTTCAAGTGCTTCCATTGAAACTCTTGCCATATCATCAGCCACCGATTCGGCAGGACGTGGCATAGCAGTTTTTGTTGATGAGCGTGAAATTATTTTATAATTATCATCAACGACACCCGCAACTATATTCGTGCCACCCAAATCAATTCCTAATTTATACATAAAAACCTCCAATTAATTTACATACCGTCGTATTGACCGGCTGCAACCTTATTATAAATTGCTTTTACAACATTTTCTTTGTCGGCTTTATAGGTAACACCGTACCATTTATCTTCCGCAACCATAACTTTTACGTTTTTAATGCCCTTTTCAATTAAATTTGAAACAACGCTCGGTAGATAAAATTCTGAATTTGGCAGATTTATATTATTCTTTAAAAATTCAATAAGGTCATTTTCGATATACTTAAAAATATCAGGCTGGAACCCCCACATATTCATTGAAACTACCGTATCTTGGGGTAGCGTTATCCAATTAATATCATCGTCGGAATATTTACACTTGATAATTTTAGTTTTCTCGGTAATGCCTTTAAGTTTACCGTCAACAATATTGCAAATTCCCCTTGAAACAGAACCGTTTTCTGTTAATGTATTTGCAAGGCGGAAGCCTACCATACAATAGTCCACACTGTTTTCTTTCAATTGTTCATAAATCTTTACAAACGCCGATTTACCGTAATAATCGTCCGCATTAATAACGGCAAAAGGCGTATCTACCTTGTCACGGCAACAATAAATTGCGTGTCCCGTTCCCCAAGGCTTAAAGCGGTCAAAAGGACATGTAAAGCCATCTGGCAATTTATACGTTTCCTGAAAAACATAGTCTACGTCAATAGTTTTTGCTATTCTATTACCTACAAGTTTTTTGAAATCGTCCTCAATTTCTTTTTTAATGACAAAAACAACCTTACTAAAACCTGCCTGCTTTGCATCGTAAACAGAAAAGTCAAGTAAAGCCTCGCCATTCGGACCTACCGGTTCTACCTGTTTTAAACCGCCGAAGCGACTTCCCATACCTGCCGCCATAACTACCAATGTTGCCTTAAAATCCAAAACAATCACTATCCTTATTTTAGTAATAATATTATAAAATAAATACAAACAATTGTCAACCGTTTACAGATTTAAAACAAATAAAACAGGAGGACTTTTGCCCTCCTATTCGTTATTTTATTCGAAAATATCGTTTTTTTCGCTCTTTTGGTTGCTTTCAAAAACGTTTAGCGTTCCACTTTCATCAAGTGTTGCCAAAAAGACCTGTTTTTCATTCTTATAGCCCTGTGTTTTGAGTTCGTTTTTAAGCCAATTTTCATCGTATCCTGCACTTTTTAAATTCTTTGTCAAAATTTCGCCATCCATAATTACGTTAAAAAATACATTATCCGCTGTCGGTACGGTTTTTAAATCTTGGGCAGTAACAGGTCTTTTGTCGGGAAACGGTAATATACTTATTTTGCCGTTTGGTTCAAGAACGGCGGTATTTATAGCAGAAATATCAAAATACCCGTCACTTCTGCACTGTACAAGAAATTCACTTAAATCTATATGTGATTTTTTCAGGTTTTCTCTGTATAGTTTTCCGTTTTTCATAAGAACTACCGAACGACCAAATATTATGCGTCTTAAAAAAAGAGATTTTGAGGTTAATATAGAAATTAAAATTGCTGCAAGTGCATATACAACCATTGCTATTAGCGGTCTTAATGGTTTTTCAAGTTCGGTTGCCATTTCGGCGGCTATTGAACCTATACTTATACCTATAATGTAATCAAACATTGTGAGTTGTGACACCTGTTTGTTACCCATAATTTTTGCAAGAACAAAAAGTACCAATAGTGAAAACAAAGATACTAAAACTACCTTAACATAATCCATAAATACACCTCTTACAGTATTATTTTTCAAATTGACTTTTTTATGCTTTGGTGTTATATTTATTATAGAATAATTTTGTGTATGGGAAGTGTATTTATGAAAAAATCAAAACGGATAATTAGTTTTGCCGTAAGTTTTATTATTTTGATATGCACCCTATCAATCCCTGCGTATGCCGAAGAAAAAAGCACAGCACTAACAGTAAGTACCGTTACGGGTGTACCGCTTGATAGTATTACAGTAAACGTTAATATGGACATAAATCCGGGTATTATGGCAATGACTTTTGCTGTTGCGTATGACAGCACTGCTTTAACTTTCAAAAGTTATAATACGGGTGTTTTCAACGATTATACAATATCCGACCACCCTGAATCGGGTTATGTGAGTTTTGTTAACTGCGAATCGAATAATAAAAAGTATGTCGGACTTATTTTTTCAATAGATTTTGAAATTAAAGAAACCGCAAAGCCTGATTTTTATCCAATAACGATAAAAAATATAAGACCCGATACTTACGGCGATTCTCTTAAAGGTTGTTTTGCAGACTGGAGCGGAAACACAATTACCGCTACTGTTACAAACGGTGGCGTAACCGTTGGCAAAAACTGTTTGAATTCCGGTCACGTGTATGATGAATGGAAAACAACAACTAAACCGACCTGTGAAAAAGACGGTGTTTTAAGCCACAGTTGTATTAAATGCGGTCATATTGAAAGTAAGCCCATTAATGCGACAGGACACGATTTTGAGGACTTTTGGACAATTGACCGTGAGGCTTCTTTCGGTATAAGCGGTATAATGTCAAGGCATTGTAAAAATTGCGGTGCAGTTACCGATAAAACGATATTTTCAGCACCTGATGTAAGTAACAACAATTTTGAAAACAAAGTCGACACAAAGGTTACAGAAAATGATTTTGATAAACTGAAAAAAACTGATGACATCGCAACTGTTATCCCCGAAGAATCCAATACACCGCAGGTAAAACAACCGTCAGTACCGCAAACAAATGATAACGCAAAGAGTGCTGATGAAATTCTTGAAATGATTGGAGGAAATAGTGAATATTGGAATACTGAAAATTCTAATAAGAATGCTAAAGTTGTTACAACACAAAGAGATTATTTAGCTGGTATTACTTCAACAGATATTACTAGAAGATTTTTACTTCCAGAAGATATTGTTAAAGCACATGATGATACGAAAATAGGAAATGTATATGGCGTTTTAAGAAATTTAGATGATTATAAAGATGGAGATTATTATATTTAATAAATGGGATTTGATAAACCTTCTATTGGGGTACAAATTGGAATATTATCTGGA
>CALGCE010000253.1 GCA_937884625.1 uncultured Clostridia bacterium | reverse complement strand
GTAAAATCGCTGCTAGAAACGGACTGTCAAAAAGTACACCTTTTGACAGTCCGTTTTTTATAATATCTATTTAAAACAGAAAAACAAATGCAGTTAAAAATACAAATCTGCTATGCCGTCGGCAAGTTGTGAAAAAAGTAAGGCGGTTGACACTTTCGGTGTGCTCTCACACATAACTATTGCCACATACTTTGGGTCTTCGGCAGGGAAAAATCCGCAAAACCAACTATTTGTAATTTCTATACCGTTTTCATCGTATCTTCCCGTTTGTGCGGTAGCGGTCTTGCCCGATGCCGTACATTTACTCGGTTGTGCCGAAGTTCCCGTACCCTCTGTTATTACGGTTGAAAGGTATTTTTTAAGCGTATTTGCGGTATCTTCACTCATAACCCGTGTAGGTTTTCCCTTATCGTATTCTTTAAGTTTACCGTCCTTAACGGTGCCCTCAACAACCGACGGTATATAATAAGTGCCGTCACTTGCCACCGCACAGTAAAGCGTAAGCATAGATACGGGAGAGAGCAACAAATCTCCCTGACCGATACTAAGATTTGCAAGGGTTGCATCATTTGAAAGACGGTCAAGTTTTGTAAGGTTGCCGTCTGCCGTTTTAATACCGTCCGCAATTCTTAAAGGGCTACCGAAATTCAACGCAGATGCCATTTTATAAACCGCATTTGCACCCGTATTAATTGCAAAGTTATAAAAGAATGTATTACAGGAAAATGCAAGGGCGTGTTCTAAATCAACAAAACCGTGACCGTCCCTTTTATGGCAGTTAAAAGTACGGTCTATTATATAGGTACTGCCCGTACAGTCAAAACAAAAATTGCCTTTACCCAAATTGAGTGCCGCTGCCGCAACGCAGGGTTTAAATACAGAACCTACACTGTAAGCGGTAATCGCACGATTTAAAAGCGGTGAATTATCGGCAGTAAGATAGTCTGACACTGCCGATATATCGTAGTCAGGTCTGCTTACCATTGCCCTTATTTTCCCGCTTTTTGCATCTGCCACCAAAACGGCACCGCAATCAATACCGTCCGCCACATTTTCGGCTATATTTTGAATATTAACATCAATAGTGCTTACAACACCGCCCGCCAAAACCGAAGTGTCGTTTTCAAAGTAGGGCGATACTCCGCCCAACACCTTACCCTTACCGTCAACCGAAAATACGGCGTCTACTGTTTTATCACTGTAAAGTATACTGTCGTATGCGTATTCAAGTCCCGTAACACCGTGTCCGCTACTGTCGGTATATCCTATTATATGAGAGGCTGTCGTATCAGAGTTACAATGCTCATAAACCCTTTCAAATGCTATATCCGTACTGCTTATTTCCTTTTTTGAGTTACAAACTATGGGTTTTCCCTTTGAAAGTTTTTCTAACGCCCCTTCTTTTTCATCATCATTTAGTATTTTACTTAATCCCACCGCTCCTCTCGGTGTGGGCGATACGGCTGCCACCGTATGAGAAGTGTTATTTGTAAGAGGTGTCATATTACAGTCAAAAATAGTACCCCTTAAATGCGACACCGTTATTCTGTAACTGCTTTGCTTTGTCTGTACCTCTTTATAATTACCCGACGATATTACCGCCACTCTTAATATGCAGGTCATAAAAAGCAGTACCAAAATAAAAAAGCATATAACCGCTCTTCTTGCAAAAATTTTTATAAATAAAACACTGTCGTTCATCAGTCTTCACCCATTTTAGTGTTGACAAAAAACAACAGTGTTATTATTTAAACTTTCATTCTTAACATTGAGCCTGACTTTACAGGTCGCTCGAACGGTATTTTTATTATCTGCATAGGATGCGGTGCGGACTCAATACTTGCACCTTTTTCATCATAAAGATTATCGGTTAAAACAACAAACGGTACGCTTCCTGCCTCTAAACAGTCAAGTTCGGTACCTCTTAAAAATTTATTTTTAAGCACCGCAGTAATACATCCGTCCTCATATCCGTTTACTATCGCCGCCACCGCATAATCCCTTATATACCCTGCATTCTCATAGGTTTGTGCATTTTGCGGTTTGCCGAAATAAAATCCCGTAGAATATGTCCTATGGCTTATTTTATTAAGTTCTTCTGCCACCCAATCAGGCAGTTGCCAATCGGCATTTTTATCTTTAAGACTGTCAATGGCACCTCTGTAAGCATTTGCGGTTACCGCAACGTAATACTCAGTTTTTGCCCTGCCCTCAATTTTAAAACTATCAACCCCTGCATCTGAAATCTTATCAAGGTAGGGTGCCATACAAAGGTCGTTTGCATTTAGAATATAGGTGCCCTTTTCGTCTTCGGTTATATCAAAATACTGTCCGTCCCTTGTTTTCTCCATAAGAGAATAACTCCATCTGCAAGGTTGGGCACAGTCGCCACGGTTTGCATCCCTGCCCGTCATATAACTTGATAGCAGACACCTTGCAGAAAATGACACGCACATAGCACCGTGAACAAAGGTTTCTATTTCCAAATCTTTTGGAGTATTTGCCCTTATTTCGGCTATCTCATCAATTGAAAGTTCCCTTGCAAGGACAACCCGTTTAGCACCCATATTATACAGTGCTTTTGCGGTTTCGGTATTAACAATGCCCGACTGCACTGATGCGTGAAGTTCACAGTTCGGTGCATACTTTTTTACAAGACCGATAGTACCAAGGTCAGATGCTATTATTGCATCTGCACCAAGTGAATTAATATACTCTAAAAACTCTGGCAGTCTTTGCATTTCCTCATTATGAGGTATGGTATTACAGGTAATATGCACCTTAACACCGTTTTTATGTGCGTACTCTATTCCCTTTTTTAATGCGTCTTCATCAAAATTTGCCGATGCCGTTCGCATACCGAACTCTTTACCTGCAAGATACACAGCATCTGCCCCGTAATCTACCGCTGTTTTAAGCCTTGACAAATCCCCCGCAGGACACAGCAATTCGGGCAGTTTTATATTACCACTCTTCATATATCCAGTTCTTTTCCGCCTTTAATTTTGCTATTAGAGAATTATGTTGCGACAATGTTTTAGTATAATAAAATTTCATAGTAGCATCGGTAACAAAGTAGTAATAATCGAAGTTTTCAGTAGGCGAAATTGTAGCCTTTACAGCACCGATACTAGGCGAACAAACGGGTCCCGGCGGTAAGCCTTTACACTGATAGGTATCGTATCTCCCGTTACCGTGCGGATATTTACGGGTAGGCGATGAGCCGAGTGTCGGGAAATCCTTTTTATCATCAAGTCTATTATAGAATATTGCCGCTACTTTCGGCATTTCTTCATCATTTCCGCCTGCTTCAAGTTCAACGATTGAAGATAACGTCATTATCTCGTGCATACTGTATTTTGATGATGAAAGTTTTTCTTTTAATGACTTATCAAGTTTTTCATCAAGAGTTTTAAGCATTTTATCAACCGCAAGATATGCACACTCTTTTGACGAGGAGTTATAAAAATCATAAGTATCGGGATACAAATACCCCTCCAAACGGTAGTAAACCGAATCGCTCGGTATATCCTTTACAAAATCGTATTTAAAATCTCCGTTGTCTATTACGTCAAAAAAGTCGGATTTTGTACAAACACCGTTTTCATCTAACAGTTTTGCTATATCGTCTATCGTTGCCGCCTCGGGTATTTTAACCCTGACACTTTCTGCCTTTGCACCGTCGGTTATAAGCATTTCGGCAAGAACTTCATATCCTGCCTCGTTATTGAAACTGTAAACACCGTACTTATACTGACTGTCAAAATGTTTAAGACGGGAATAAACCCTGAATAAAACGGGAAGTCTTACGGCATTTGCCTCTTTAAGTTTCTCGGATATGACCTTTGTAGTAGCACCCGACGGTATCTCCACAACGCAGTTTTCACCTCTGCCGAAGCCAATACCAAGGTAGTCCGCTCCTGCATAAATCACACCGAATGCAATACCTACCGATACTATTATTATTGAAACTATCCAAACAATACTTTTTACTACGCTTTTGCCTTTTGAGTGCTTTGCTACCGCCCTTTGCGGTGACGGCTCGTACTCCTGTACCGAAAATCCCTCGCCGATTATATAATCGTCACCGTTATCGTCAGGCAAAAACGAATTATTGTTTTCATCCATTTTTATATTCCCCTTACATATCTCATAGACTTACAGAGTTTATCTGAAAAATCTTTATCTCCCGTTATGGCGGTCAGGTACTCAAAACCAAAATCAATTCCTGCACCTGCACCCCAAGCGGTAACTATATTGCCGTCTGTAACACAAGGTAGTTCCAGTACATCGGCACCTGCAAGTTCTTTTTCAAAACCGTTAAAACAAACGGCTTTTTTACCCTTTAAAAGTCCCTTATGACCTAGTATTGACGGTGCCGCACAAATAGCACCAATAATAAGATTTTCCTTAATGCAATAGTCTATAAATTCCTGAACCTTATCGCACTTTTCAAGATTTTTATATCCTCCGCCCCCGGGAAGAAT
>CALGCE010000252.1 GCA_937884625.1 uncultured Clostridia bacterium | reverse complement strand
ATACTTTGGAATGCCTCACATCATCTTACGTTTCATGGCTATCGAAGATGAAAACAAAATTGCATTATCTAGAAGAATTGCAAGTATTTGGGTTGTAATTTCAATGGGAGTTGCCATTCTTATCGGTGTAGTAGGATATTCCCTTATGCAAAAGGGTATTCTTCCGTCATATAAGAATGCGTCCGATGCAGAAACCATAATTGTAGATATTGCAAAATATTTAAGCCGTTTCGGTTGGGTACCTGCGTTTACAGGCGGTATTATTCTTGCAGGTATTTTGGCATCTACTATGTCAACTGCGGATTCTCAACTGCTCGCTGCCGCATCAAGCGTATCGCAAAATCTTGTTCAGGAAACATTTAATGTAAAATTAAAACCGAAAACTGCAATGTTACTTGCCCGTGCTTCGGTTGTCGTAATTTCCGTAATCGCAATATTTTTAGCACGTGACCCAGACAGTTCGGTATTCCGTATAGTTTCGTTTGCTTGGGCAGGTTTCGGTGCGGCGTTCGGTCCGATAGTTCTTTGTGCACTGTTTTGGAAACGTACTAATAAGTACGGTGCCATTACGGGTATGATAGTAGGTAGTGCAACGGTATTTATCTGGAAATTTTTAGTTAGAAGTGCCTTTGCAGGTACCGTACTTGATATTTACGAACTTTTACCTGCTTTCATTTTAGGTCTTGTTGCTACCGTCGTTGTAAGTTTGCTTACAAAAGCACCTGAGCAGGAAATAGTCGATACATTCGAAGAAGTAAAACAAAGTTTGGCAAAATAATCGATTTTAATGCTTTTGTGATACCTCCTGATTTTCAGGAGGTATTTTTGTGTGTTTTTTGTGTTTAATTTTATTTTTAAAAATGATATAATAAAAAGGTTAGGAGGTAAAACAACGTGAATATACAGGGTTTTCAAAAAATGACACTTCTTGACTATCCCGAAAGGGTGGCGTGTACGGTATTTACGGGCGGTTGTAATTTCCGTTGCCCGTTTTGTCATAATGCATCTTTGGTTACCGATATAAATTTAAAATCTGCGTTTAATGAGGAAGAAATTTTAAGTTTTCTTGAAAAAAGGCAGGGCATACTCGACGGCGTATGTATAACAGGAGGAGAACCGCTTTTGCAACCCGATATAAAGCAGTTTATTATCAAAATAAAATCACTTGGATTTAAGGTAAAACTTGATACAAACGGCAGTTTTCCCGATAAATTAAAGGAATTGATAGACGAAAATTTAGTAGATTACGTCGCAATGGATATTAAAAATTCCAAAGAAAAATATCTGATTACGGCAGGTGTGACGAAAGATATTATGCCGTCTGTTGAAAAAAGCGTAAAAATATTGCTTGAAAACAGGGTGGATTATGAATTCAGGACTACCGTTACCGCACAGCACCATACGGTAGAAGATATTGAAAACATTGCAAAATGGATAAAAGGTGCTAAAAGATATTTTATACAGGGTTTTGTTGACAGCGGAGAAATTTTAGGAGAAACATTACTGTCTTCCCCCGATGAAAAGACACTTCAAAGTATGGAAAAAGTAGCTGATAATTACCTTTTTACAAGGCTTCGTGGGATATAATAACGGTAGATTTACCCGTGCTTTTTTAGTTGACTTAAATAGAGCAAAGTGTTAAAATAAATCTATATGTGATTAAGAAAGGACAAGTCTATGATATATGTTGTTACGGCGGTACATAACAGATACAAAATAACCGAAAAGTTTGTAGACTGTCTTTTGAAGCAGAGTTATAAGGATATAAAACTTATATTGGTAGATGACGGCTCGATTGACGGTACGTCAGATATGGTTAAATCTAAAATGCCCGATGCGGTTATTATAAAGGGTAACGGTAATCTTTGGTGGGGCGGTTCGCTTCACAAAGCGTATTTATGGCTTTGTGAAAACACAGATGAAAACGATGAGAGTTATGTTATGTTTGCCAATGACGATACCGAGTTTGGCAATACGTATATAGAAAATGCAATCGGGATATTGCGTGAAAACAGAAAAATATTGCTTACGGGTTACGGTATCGGTAAGCAAACCAAAAAACAGGTTGACGGAGCAATTGATTTTGATTTTAAAAGGCTGTCAAAGGTTTTAAGCAAAACGGGGAAGGGTAACTGTGCATCAACAAGAAGTTTGTTTTTTAAACTTAGTGATTTTAAGGAAATAGGCGGTTTTAAGCCAAAAAGACTTCCTCATTACGGCTCTGATTACGAGTGGACTTTAAGGGCTTGTCTTAAACACGGATATACCGTAGTGTGTGATGATAAACTCTCTTATTTTGCAAACGAAGATACAACTGGCGATAATTTCTATTATACGCTGACGAGGAAAAAACTGTTTTCAAAGCGTTCGGCAAGTAATCCTGTTTATAAACTTAATTTTATTTTTACGGCATTGCCTAAAAAATATATTTTTGCCGCTTTATGGTATCAAGTTATACGGTACTTTAAAAAAGCAGATAAAATATTAGAAATTTTAAAAAGGTAGGGGCATAATGGACGACGAAATTTTGTATAATCCAAATGAAACCTTCAATTGTGCTATGAACCTTATTATTTTGGTACTGAGTTGTTTGTTCATAAGTTATATTAACAGCGGAATTTGGTTGCTTATACCGTTCACAAGCGGAATGATAGGTTTCGGAATAGCACTTTTATTGTTTTTCTTATTATGCATCGAGCAGGGCGTTCTAACCCATTTTTTTGGCGTACTTCACGGTTACGGTACTGTCTTAATAGCGGTCATATCCTTTTTTGTAATGCTCTATATGGGGATAGAATTTAAAAGTTCCGATTTTCTCAAATTCTTTTATTGTATAGTAATAATGATGATGGCATCGCATTTCAGCCAATCAAAGGAATTGAGAAAACCGTTACTTGTATATATCGCCTTTGAAGTAACAGTTAAAATGTTTGTAAACATATTTTATTTGATTTCGGACCCTGAATTTGTAAGATTTTCAGGCGGTGGATATAATAACATTACGGTTACGGGCGAGGGATTTCAAAAACTCGGCGGTATATATATCTTGTACATACTTATGACGATACTTTTTGTGCTGCTGAGTAACATGAGCATTACGAGGCATAAGGTTGTATCAATTATATATGTAAGTATCGTTATTGCTTTGATGCTTATGTCGCAAATGACATTGGTTTTGTTTGCAACCCTTATACTGACGGTTTATATATTTTTTATCAATCCTAAACATTATGCCGCCTCTATTATAATAGGAATAGTAGGATTTATAGTTATTATTTTTGCACTTAAAAGTATTATACCTTTTTTGCTTGATAAACAGTGGTTTGGTAACGAGATAAACAGAAGACTAAGGGATGTATATAACATTTTTTACAGCGGTCAGTCATTTTCAAAAATTATTAATGACTATTCTGTTTACAAAGAATCTTTTTCTTTATCAAGTGTTAAGGGAAGATTATATGCATATATAACATCGGTAAAATCACTTAAAAGTAATTTTTTGTTAGGTTATTTTTCACCTGATATGTCATTACACGGCGGTCATTCGGTTTTGATAGACTATATATGTGAAAACGGTATTTTAACGCTTGTTTGGTATTATTCGCTTGTTATGTATGTAAGGAAACTGCTCAAAACAACCGTGGTAACAAATAAAAAGGCTATATGGTGTTTTTCAATTGCATTTGTGTTTTTAAGTGCGTTTAATAAGTTTTCCATTATAGATTTTTATATGCAATTATTTATCATACTTCCGTATTTTTATGAATTGTTGACTGCTCCGCCAAAGACGGTAAAAAAACTAAAAGGCAAAGTTTTAAGAGTAAACAATTTGGAGTGACATAAAGTTATGCGAATACTTTGGATTACAAACAGACCGATAGCGTCAGCACAAAGAAAATACGACATTCGTGCAACCAGCGGAACCTGGATGGAACCCGCTTTGCACACCTTTTCAAAAAACGGTGATATTGTAATAAGTGTTGCAACGGTTGCACCCGTTTCAAGTTTCGAAGAATTCAGCGAAAACGGGATTACATACTACTGTGTACCTCAAAGCAGGAAGAGGATATATCCGCATAACAGCAAAAAAAATAAAGGTTTATGGCAAGAGGTAATATCACGTTCAAAACCTGATATTATTATGGTTTGGGGTACCGAATATGCACACGGATATTGTGCATTAAAACAGGCAGGAGATATACCGTCCGTCATATATACACAAGGCATACTTGATTCGGTAGCACGTTATTATTTCGGCGGTATGACTAATAAGGAACTCTCCTTTGCCGTAACTTTCAGAAATATAATAAAACACGATACAATCCGTATGCAAAGACGGCTTTATGAGAAAAAAGCAAAGATTGAAAAGAAAATGCTTGAACTTTCCGGCAGGGCGATAGTAAATACATATTGGGCAGGTATATGGTGCAGGCAAATAAACCCCCAATGCGAAATTTATACTTGTCAAATCGGTATAAACGAGGCGTTTTACGATACAGAGTGGAAAATCGAAGAATGTAATAGACGAACGGTGTTTTGTAGTGCACCGAGCGGTTATCCTTTAAAGGGACTTCATAATATTATTAAAGCGATGTCTGTTATTGTAAAGAAATACCCTGATGCAAAACTCAAAGTTCCGGGAATGACAAATCCGTATAACGATAATATATTTTCAGTATTAAAACGTCAGGGTTATGTAAAATATATAATGAGTTTGATAGATGGGTTTTCACTTAAAGATAATGTAGAGTTTTTAGGAAAACTCACACCGCAGCAGATGGCAGAACAAATGAAAACGGCAAACGTATTTGTTATGGCATCTTCAATAGAAAATCAGTCTACCACTTTAAGGGAGGCTATGACGGTAGGTACACCGAGTGTGGCAAGTTACGTCGGCGGTATTCCCGAAATCGTAGGTGACGGTAAAAATGCATATTTATACCGTTTTGAAGAATATGAAATGTTGGCAGACCGAGTTTTAAAAGTATTTAGTGATGATAATTTGGCAACATCTTTAAGCAGTAATTCAAGAGAACATATACGAAGTCTGCATAATGAATGTGCAAAAAGAGAAAAACTGTATGAAATTTATTGCAATATATTGGAAGGTAATAAAGATTAATGAAAAAGACAATACCGCTGTTTATTCATCACGAGGGCAGGAACAGTTATGCTAAAAAAGCAATTAAATTGGATATGCAAGATCCTAATTCTTGGTATGTTTATGGAAATGCATATTTTTATAAAGCATTCATAGATAAAACACAATATAATGATTTAAATATGGCCTTAAGTGCATATAATAAATCCCAAGAAAAAAATGTTAAATACAAAAATCCAGATTTATATTATAACAGAGGAGTTGTTCATGCATATTTAGAAAACTATGAAAAAGCATACAA
>CALGCE010000251.1 GCA_937884625.1 uncultured Clostridia bacterium | reverse complement strand
GTAAGGGTTGTTCGTAACGAAGAATATATGGCGGTAGGAATAAACGGTATCTATCCGTCAGGCGAGGGTGCAGGGTACGCAGGTGGTATTATGTCGGCGGCGGTTGACGGTATGAGGGTTGCGGAAAGTCTGATAAAAAACATTTGTGAGGTACAACTTCAAGCATAATTTTTATGTTAGACAGTTTATCGGTCAAATATTCCCATTCTTCGGGTACTTTCGACGGTTTATTATAGGTATCATTTTCGCTTATAAAGAGGGCAGTAGTTTGCTCTCTTTTTATTTTTAAAATTGAAATTTTAGTTTTTTTTGAAATGTTTTCAATAGTTTTACTGTTTATTAAACAGTCCGCTTTTATTATAATTCCGTTTTTTTGTGTTATGACCGTAATTTTACCCTTTTTTTTTGATATACCGAGTGCAACTTCACAAAGTATTGCCAAAAGCAAATTTCTGTTTACGTTTTTAATACCGCTTCCCACAATTTCGCTTGTAAAATAATGACCTTTTTTTATAAGTTCAACCAAAATACTGCCGAGTACCGTGTCGCAAAATTGCGGTATGTTTGTAGACTGCTTATAATCGCTATTGTTTATCAACCCAAAAATAAAAATTTTTTTAAGCATTTTAATATTTTTTTCATTAATTCCGTATTTTAAATAACGTCTTTGTGCGTACAGACGCAGAGAAGATATATATCTTTCGCATTTATTAGGTGTAAATTGCATATAATTGCCCCCTGCTTACGGTAATTATTATGCCTAAATTGATGAAAAATAAAAAAATTGTTAAAAAATAGACAAAAAATCTTGAAAAATATGTAAAAATGGGTTAGAATAATAAAAGTAAAATTTTAGGAGGTAATTCCAATGGTTAAAGTTGCTATTAATGGTTTTGGACGTATCGGACGTCTTGCATTCCGTCAGATGTTCGGTGCAGAGGGTTATGAGGTTGTCGCTATTAACGACCTGACAAGCCCTGCTATGCTTGCTCATCTCTTAAAGTACGATTCCGCACAGGGCAGATATGCTTTGGGCGATACCGTAACCGCAAGCGATGACAGTATCACTGTTGACGGTAAGACAATCAAAATCTATGCAGAAAAGAACGCTGCTGACCTTCCTTGGGGAAAAATCGGTGTTGACGTTGTTCTCGAATGTACAG
>CALGCE010000250.1 GCA_937884625.1 uncultured Clostridia bacterium | reverse complement strand
CATATTGGTGACAATGAGCATAAAGATTTTGACGATTATATCAGAGACCTTGATAGTTTCGTTAATCAGGTCGTAAAGCCTGCTTCTGGTGATCTTCCACTTTATATTTTCTCGCATTCGATGGGTGGCGCGATTGCTTACCTTTACCTTAAGGATTATCCAAACGTCTTCACAAAGGGTGTTTTCTGCTCGCCAATGGTTGATCCACAGACTCATGGTGCACCTAGATTTTTCTGCACCAATCACATCAAGAAGTATGGTCCAAAGATTGGCTGGGATAAGAAATTCACATACTCAGGCACATGGAATCCTAATCCTAATTTCAAGATGGCTGCTGATATTTCATATAACCGATTCGAGAGCAATATGAACATCAGACGTTCCAGCTGGAGATATCAGAACTCTGCTTCAACATTCCTTTGGATGCGTGATGTAATGAAACTCCGCGACAGACTCCTGGCACCTGGCTTTGGTGACAAAATCGCTTATTGTAAGGTTCTCATGATGTCAGCAGGACACGATTTGACAGTTCGCCGTCGCGAGGAGGATAAACTCGCCAAGAAACTCAAAAACTGCGAGTATTACTGCTTTAAGGACTCAAAACACACGATTTACACAGGCTCAGATAAGAACATAAAACTATTCTTTGAGAAAACAATTAAGCATTTTGAATCTTAATGCTGGACAAATGAGTGTCTGTCATTCATAATATTCAAGTCTTGTGGCGCCATAGCCAAGCGGTAAGGCAGAGGTCTGCAAAACCTTTATTCATCAGTTCGATTCTGATTGGTGCCTCCAAAAATCCCTCAAACGAAAGTGAGAGGGATTTTTACTTATTACTTCTTACTTTTTAGTTCTTACTTATCACTTTATATAAGGGATTTTTGGGAAGTAATAAGTAAGAGGTAAGAAGTAATAACTTCGGTGTCGGCTTCGCCGACAAAAATAAACAATTAAAGGCAGAGAGTTTTTGCTCTCTGCCTTTTTCTAATCGTGCAAATAAATCGTTCGTGAATTTCTGTGTTTATAAACGCCAAGCACCAGTCCTACGCCTAAATACAAACACAAAAGCGAAGTGCCGCCCGCACTGAAAAACGGAAGCGTAACCCCTATTACCGGCAACACCGCCGTACACATACCGATATTAATGATAATCTGTGCAAAAATCATACCGAAAAAGCCTACACATATAAGTTTACCGCTATCCTTACTGCAAATACGTGCAATTCTGATACTCCGCAAACACACAGCGCCCAAAAGAAGTATTACCGCCATACAGCCTAAAAATCCAAGTTCCTCTCCGATACTTACGAATATGAAATCGTTTTGTCCCTCCGGTACAAAACCTATCTGCGTAAGTTCTCCCTTAAAAAGTCCTTCGCCGAAAATTTTGCCGTTTGCAAGTGCCATTCTTCCGTAATACTGCTGATATGTACTTCCCTGTATATCGCTTTCAATATCAAATATACTTACAATTCTTGAACGTTGGTCTTCATTCATAACGAAAAAGTATACGAGCGGTGACGCTATTATAGCAGCCGTGAGTGCACCTAAAAAATACTTCCACGATACACCTGCCGCCCACATCATACACAGTACCATAACCGCAAATACAAGAGCGGTACCGTCATCGCCCTGAAAATGGATAAGCAGTACGGGGAACGCACCGTGAATACATACGGGAATAAGATATTTTAACTTATTAATGTTGGGTTTTACAAAACTTAAATGTGCAGAAAACGTAACTATAAAACAAATTTTTAGAAGTTCCGACGGTTGAAAGGTAGTAATCCCCAGGTCAAGCCACGCCTTATCGTCGGTACCCTCAGGGGCAAAACCTATAAAAAATGTGAGTATTACGGGAATAATTCCTATAACTGCAAAATAATACCACCGTTTTATAAAGGTTTCAAAATCAAATGCCGATATAATAACAGCACATACAACGCCTAAAAGCATTGACAAAAACTGCACAACAAACGGACGCATACTCGAAAGGTATCTTGTAGACGAAAATACCGCCAAGCACCCGTAAAGCGAACTAAACAGTACAAGACTTAAAAGCAACTTGTCCGTTTCTCTGATAAAATCTGCTACTTTGCCGATTAATCTTCCCAAACATACTCACCCCTCTTCTTTAGATTATATAAAATTTTAAGGGTATTACAAAATGTGATATTTAACGACTACCGCCGCAAATACTATTGATACCATAGAAAGCAGTTTAATAAGAATGTTAATTGCAGGACCCGAGGTGTCCTTAAACGGATCGCCTACCGTATCGCCTACAACTGCGGCTTTATGTTGGTCACTGCCCTTACCGCCGTGTACTCCGCTTTCAATATACTTTTTGGCGTTATCCCACGCACCGCCCGAATTTGACATAAATATCGCAAGTAAAAATCCACTAGCCGTTGCACCTGCGAGCATACCTACCACACCTTGATAACCGAGTATTATACCCGTCAGTATCGGTACAGCTATTGCTACTATTGTGGGAAGTACCATTTCACGAAGACTGGCCTTTGTACAAAGGTCAACACAGGTCGCATAATCAGCATCTGCTTTGCCCTCCATTAAACCTACGATTTCCTTAAACTGTCTGCGTACCTCGACTACTACCGACTGTGCCGCCTTTCCTACCGAATCCATAGTAAGTGCCGCAAATATAAACGGCAGGCAGGTACCTATGAAAAGTCCTACTAAAACCGTTGGTGACATAAGGTCAAACACCGTATTTGCATCAGGACTTATTTCCTTAACCTTATTTATATACGACGCCATAAGTGCCAATGCCGTAAGGGCGGCGGAGCCTATTGCAAAGCCCTTGCCCGTAGCGGCGGTTGTATTGCCCAATGAATCAAGTGCGTCGGTTCTTTCTCTTACAGAACTGTCAAGTCCTGCCATTTCCGCTATACCGCCTGCGTTATCGGCGACCGGACCGTAAGCATCAGTTGCAAGGGTAATACCAAGTGTTGATAACATACCTACCGCTGAAAGTGCTATACCGTACAGTCCTAAATTAGCACTGCCCTTTCCGCCTGAAACAAAGAATGCTATAAGTATACAAGCGGCAACTATTATAATAGGTAAAGCGGTAGAAAGCATTCCAAGTCCCAAACCGCCTATTATAATGGTAGCACTTCCCGTTTCCGATTTACCTGCTAATTTTTTAGTTGGCAGATAGGAATCCGATGTAAAGTATTCGGTTGAACGCCCTATTAAAACACCTGCTATAAGACCTGCAAGTATTGCAAAATATAAACCTATTGTTTTAAACCCGTCAAGACAGAAATAAACTATCGGAAAAGAAACTATTGCTATCATAATTGCACTGAAATTTGTTCCTCTGCCGAGTGATTTAAGCAAATCCTTTTGACTTGCATTTTCCTTTGTGCGAACAAAAAATGTTCCGATAATAGAGCACAAAATTCCTGCGGTTGCAATTAAAAGCGGAACCGAAAGAGCACCGTAAGCAGAGCCTTTAAACGCCGCAACACCCAAAGCCATTGAAGATATGATAGAACCTACATACGATTCGTAAAGGTCTGCACCCATACCTGCAACGTCGCCTACGTTATCGCCTACGTTATCGGCAATAACGGCAGGATTTCTCGGGTCGTCCTCAGGAATTCCTGCTTCAACCTTACCTACAAGGTCTGCCCCAACATCTGCCGCTTTTGTAAATACGCCTCCGCCTACACGGGCAAAAAGTGCCATTGAAGAAGCACCCATGCCGAAAGTAAGCATTGCTGCGGTTATTGCATCGGGTGTAAGTTTGAACGCAAACTTTAAAAGTATAAACCAAAGAGAAATATCAAAAAGACCTAAACCTACTACGGTAAAGCCCATTACCGAGCCTGCCGAAAAGGCAACTCTAAGTCCCTTATTAAGACCCTCTATACAAGCATTTGCCGTTCTTGCGTTAGCACTAGTAGCTATCTTCATACCGACAAATCCCGAAAGTCCCGAAAAGAAACCGCCCGTTACAAATGCAAACGGTACAAACGGGGTAAGAAGTCCCAAAACCGCCATTACCGAAAGTATTAAGAACATTATCGCAAAAAATACGAGCACTACCGTGTACTGCCTTTTAAGATAGGCGTTCGCACCCGATTTTACAGAATCGGATATTTTTTTCATAAGTTCGTTTCCACGTTCAAATTTAAGTACTTTTTTTGCAGTAATACCTGCAAAAAGCAGTGCTAATACCGAACCTGCAAGTGTCAAAAATACTGAATATACCTGCATAAATCACCATTCCCTTTAAATTTTAGATTTCAATTATATACTAAAATTGTCAGTTTGTCAAATTTTTGTCAAACTTTTTTATAATCAGGTCATCTTTTCTTGTTTTACCTTTTTATCTATAACGTGACGGGAAGCAAGTTCTCTGTAAATGTCTTCGAGTGATATTCCCGCCTCTATCATAAGCACCATAACGTGATATGTAAGGTCTGCTATTTCATAAACCGTTTCCTTTTTATCCTCTGCCTTTGCGGCGATTATTACCTCGGTGCTCTCCTCTCCGACCTTTTTAAGTATTTTATCAAGTCCCTTTTCAAAAAGGTAGGTTGTGTACGAGCCCTCTTTTTTATCGGTCTTCCTTCCCCTTATAAGTTCGAAAAGTTGCTCATAAGAAAAGTCTTTACGCTCATCACTCTCAAAAACTTTATTATTAAAGCAGGATTTAGTATTAAGGTGACAGGCGGGACCGTCAGGCTCTACCGTTATTACAAGTGCATCATTATCGCAATCAGCGGTAATGGACACTATATGCTGATAGTTACCGCTTGTTTCCCCTTTAAGCCACAGTTCGTTTCTCGAACGGCTCCAAAAGCAGGTCAGTTCCTTTTCCATTGATACTTTAAGGCTTTCCTTATTCATATACGCAAGGGTCAGTACTTGCTTTGAAACAGAGTCCACTACTACCGCAGGGATAAGTCCCTTTTCATCAAATTTAAGTTCATCAATATTTATCATAACAATTTCTCCTTATAATCGTGCTAATATGCCGTTTTTATTCATTTGAGCCTTTAAGTCGGATATTTTTACCTCGCCGAAGTGGAATATAGACGCCGCAAGTCCTGCATCGACCTTCGGAAGAGTTTTAAAAAGTGTAATAAAGTCATCAATTTTACCTGCTCCACCCGATGCTATTACGGGAACGTTTACGGCATTACATACCTCGTTTAGCATTTCAAGGTCAAAGCCTTTTTTCACGCCGTCGGTATCAATGGAATTGACAACTATCTCCCCTGCTCCGCTGTCTACCCCACGTTTTATCCACTCTATTGCTTCAAGTCCCGTATTTTCACGTCCGCCTTTGGCAAAGACACGGAATACACCGTCTACACGCTTTATATCCACCGACAAAACAACACATTGGTCACCGTAAAGTTTTGCCGCTTCGCCTATAAGTTTCGGATTTTTAATCGCACCCGAATTAATGCTTACCTTATCGGCACCGCATTTTAAAACTCTGTCAAAATCTTCTACGGTATTTATTCCACCGCCTACCGTAAGGGGTATAAATACGTTTTTTGCGGTTTCACAGAGTATATCGCAGAAAAGTTTTCTGCCGTCCGACGATGCGGTTATATCATAAAATACAAGTTCGTCGGCACCGCACTCGCTGTAATATTTTGCAAGTTCTACGGGAGAGGAAATCTCACGCAACCCTTCAAAATTTACACCTTTTACAACGCTTCCGTTCCTTACATCAAGACACGGTATAATTCTTTTTGTTATCATTTTGCCACCCCGATTGCTTTGCTTAACGAGATAGCGCCCGTATAATACGCTTTGCCGATAATTGCACCGTAAAGGTCGAGTTTTCTGAGTGCCGTTACGTCGTCAATACTTGACACTCCGCCTGATGCCGTAATATTCATTGAAAAGCGTTTTGAAAGTGTGCGATAAAGTTCCCTATTTGTTCCTATCATTGCACCGTCCTTTGAAATATCGGTACAAATCAGCGTTTTAACGCCGATTTTTTGCATAGCCTCACAAAACTCAAATGCATCAATACCCGAACTTTGCGTCCATCCTTTTATGGCAACAAAGCCGTCTTTTATATCAATACCTACGGCGATTTTTTCTCCGTATTCCTTAACGGCGGTTTCTACAAACCCTTTGCTTGTAACGGCGGCAGTACCCAATATTACCCTATCAAGTCCGTGTGACAGATATTTTTCTATTACGTCCATATTCCGTATTCCGCCACCAATTTCACAGAAAAGTCCGCTTGTTTTCTTGATACTTAACACCGTTTCAAAATTAGGCGTAGAACCCAACTTTGCGCCCTCTAAATCAACAAGATGAATATGCGTAGCACCCTGTTTTTTAAAATCAAGTGCAACCTTTTCCGGCTCTTTACTGTAAACGGTTTTTTGTGCATAATCGCCTTTATACAGGCGTACCGCCTCGCCCTCATACAAATCAATAGCAGGATATATCAGCATATCGCACCTTCTTTCATCTCACAAAAAGCCCTTAAAATGTTAAGCCCCGTATTTCCGCTCTTTTCGGGGTGAAACTGACAGCCCATAACGTTACCTTTGGCAACCGCTGCGGTAATATCTGTACCGTATTCTGCCGATGCTATCACACTGTCATCACAGTTTACCGCACAGTATGAATGCACAAAATACACACATTCGTTATTCTTAATATATTTAAACAGTGGGTGGTTTTCTTTTTTTATTTTAAGCGAATTCCAACCCATATGCGGTATTTTAAGGTCGCTTACAAAATTTGAGATAGGTCTTACTTCTCCGCTTATAAAACCTAATCCTTTATGTTCTCCGTACTCAAAACTTCTGTCAAACAACATTTGCATACCAAGACAAATTCCCATTACGGGTTTTCCTTTTTCTATTTGCTCTTTTAGTGTCGGTACCAACCCTGAATTATTAAGTTTATCCATAGCATCGCAAAACGCTCCCACACCGGGTAAGATTATCCTGTCTGCTTTTTTTAAGACTTCATTGTCAGCGGTTATTAAGGTATCTTCCCCTATTTTTTGAAACGAAGAAACAAGGGAAAACAAATTGCCGACACCGTAATCAATAATTGCGGTCATTATAAAACTCCTTTGGTTGACGGTATCTCGTCTTTAAACTCATTATCAATAGAAACCGCCGTTCTAAGGCTCCTTGCAACCGACTTAAAAGTACCCTCTATTATATGGTGCGAATTTTTACCTGCAAACATTCTTATATGCAGTGCACACTCTGCTTTGCGGATAAATCCCAACCAAAATTCCTCTATAAGTTCGGTATCAAAGTCGCCTACTTTTTGGGTAGGTATATCAATATCGTATCCTAAATACGCCCTACCTGAAAAGTCAACGGCAGAAAGTATAAGGGTTTCGTCCATAGGCAAAACGGTATCACCGTAACGGTGTATACCTTTCTTATCGCCAAGTGCATCAAAAAAAGCCTTGCCGAGAGAAATACCTATATCTTCAACCGTATGATGATAGTCAACGTAGGTGTCGCCCTTACATTTTAATACTATATCAAATCTGCCGTGTGATGCAAAAAGCGTCATCATATGGTCAAGAAAACCGCAACCTGTATCAATCTCACTTTTACCGCTTCCGTCAAGATTTAAGGTAAGTTCTATATCCGTTTCGGCGGTCTTTCTTTTAATCTCTGATTTTCTCATACCATTTCCTCCAAAACTTCCTTTAATATACCGATAAATTCTTTCATCTGCTCATCACTGCCGACGGTTATACGGTTATAATCCTTTAACAGTTCAGTTTCAAAATGACGGATAAGCGCACCCTTTTCCTTTAAAGCAAGATAAAGTTCCTTACCGCCTACTTTTTCGTGTTTTGCAAAGATAAAATTCGCCTTTGAATTTGTCATAGAAAAGCCTAAACTCTTTAACTGATTTTGAGTCCAAACACGTGTTTTTATTATCTTTTCACAGTTTGATTTAAAGTATTTTTCGTCCGACAAGGCACCTATACCTGCGTTCATTGTCATACGGTTTACGTTATACGGGTTGGTAGAATACTTGATTGTATTAAGGTCGTTAATTATATCTTTACAGCCAACACCAAAACCAAGTCTTCCCCCTGCAAGGGAGCGTGACTTTGAAAAGGTCTGACAAACAAGCAGGTTATCATATTTATGTATCAAATCTATACAACTTTCTCCGCCAAAGTCAACGTATGCCTCGTCTACAACAACCACATTATCAGGATTTGAGACACCTATCTTTTCTATTTCGGATTTTGTAAGTGATATTCCCGTAGGTGCATTCGGGTTTGCAATAAATATTGTTTTGTTTATACCCAAATAATCGTTTACATCAAGTGTAAAATCTTCCTTTAACGGTATTTCGGTGTAAGGTACACCGTTATACTGTGCGAAAACTTTATAAAAACCGTATGTAATATTTGCAAACGCCGCCGGATTGTCCTTATCGCAAAAAGCAGAAAATGCGAAATTCAAAATCTCGTCCGAACCGTT
>CALGCE010000249.1 GCA_937884625.1 uncultured Clostridia bacterium | reverse complement strand
GCACCGTGTTAATGCAAAACAGAAGAACAATTCTTTTTCTCTCACGGGCAATCTGCTCGTTTAATAATTTTCTAAACTGCTCTACGGCATTTTCAACATAATTTTCCATAATCAATTTTCCTTTGTAAAAGCAAGAAGTCCGCCTGCTTTCAGTATTTTCTTTTGCCTATCTGTAAAGTTGCAAACAAGTTTTGCTGTGTTGCCGTTTGTCTTATCGGTAAGAGTAATACTACCGCTGTCCATACCTGCGAAAATATCGGTAAGACTTAAAATATCGTCCTGTGATATTTTATCGTAATCGTCGGGATTTTCAAATGTAAGTGGCATAATACCTGCATTGATAAGATTTGCTATATGTATACGAGCAAAACTCTTGGCAATTACCACACGAACACCCAAATACATAGGAACAAGTGCCGCATGTTCTCTTGACGAACCCTGACCGTAGTTACTTCCGCCTATAACAATACTTTGTCCTAATTTTAATGCACGTTCGGGGAAGGTCTTATCGCATACGCCGAAGCAGAACTGTGATAGAAACGGTATATTTGAACGGTACGGAAGTATTTTAGCACCTGCCGGCATTATATGGTCGGTAGTAATGTTATCGTTTACCTTTAATGCAACCTGTGCTTCAAGTGTATCTTCCTGCGGTTTTGATTTCGGGAACGGTTTTATATTAGGTCCCCTAAGTACCTCGATACTGTCAGCACACGATACGGGTGCCGGAGGAATTACCGCAGTATCGTTAATCTTAAATTTTTTGGGCATATCGACCTTTGGCATAGTGCCTAAAAGTCTGGGGTCGGTAATCTCTCCCGTAAGTGCCGCCGCAACCGCCGTTTCAGGCGATACCAAATATACACCTGCATCGGCAGTACCGCTTCTGCCCTCAAAGTTACGGTTAAATGTACGAAGCGATACACCTGCGGAATTCGGCGAAAATCCCATTCCTATACAAGGTCCGCAAGCACACTCTAAAAGCCTTGCTCCGCTTGCAAGAATATCGCTTAATGCTCCGCAATCCGAAAGCATTGTAAGTACCTGTTTAGAACCGGGAGATACAGAAAGACTTACCGTAGGTTTTATGGTTTTGCCCTTTAAAAGTGCCGCTACTTTTAACATATCAAGTAAAGAAGAATTGGTGCAAGAGCCGATACAAACTTGGTCAACTTTTGTACCTTTAAGCGACTCTACCGTAACGACATTATCGGGACTGTGCGGACATGCAATAAGCGGTTTTAACTCATCAAGATTAATGTCAATAACCCTATCGTAAACTGCATCCTCATCGCTTGAAAGCGGAATATAGTCTTCTTCTCTGCCCTGCGATTTTAAGAATTTTCTTGTAACTTCGTCAGACGGGAATATAGAAGTAGTAGCACCGAGTTCGGTACCCATATTGGTAATGGTTGCCCTCTCGGGAACAGACAGATACTTAATACCCTCTCCGCCCCACTCAATAATGGCACCTACACCGCCTTTAACAGAGAGTATACGCAATATTTCAAGGCTTATATCCTTTGCTGTTACAAACGGTTTTAATCTGCCCGTAAGGTTAACCTTATACATTTTAGGCATAGTGATATAATACGCACCGCCACCCATGGCAACGGCAACGTCAAGGCCACCGGCACCCATAGCGAGCATACCGATGCCACCACCAGTTGGTGTGTGGCTATCTGAACCAATCAAGGTTTTGCCTGGAACGCCAAAACGCTCAAGGTGCACCTGGTGGCAAATGCCGTTGCCAGGGCGAGAAAAACGAACGCCACGTTTCTTGCATACGCTTCCTATGAAGCGATGGTCGTCGGCGTTCTCAAAACCTGTTTGGAGTGTATTGTGATCTATGTAAGCGACTGAGAGTTCAGTCTTGACTCTGTCGATGCCCATTGCCTCAAGTTCGAGGTAGGCCATTGTGCCTGTTGCATCCTGTGTGAGAGTCTGGTCTATGCGGATTCCAATTTCTTCACCGACATTCATCTCTCCGCATACGAGATGGTTTGCGATGATTTTTTGACTTAATGTCTGTCCCACGAGTTGTGTTCTCCTTTAACAAACTTGTTTGCCTTTTTAACAAACTTTGTTATATAGTAGTACAATCTTTTCTCTATGTCAATAAAGATAACATATAAATAATCTTTGTTATTTTATTACACTATATATTGCGTAAAGTGCTTGATTTTGGTATAATATCTAGTGTATTTCTAGAATTATGCCACAAAGGAGACAAGTGATGGAGTATTTACAGTCAATCATTTTAGGTGCTGTTCAGGGACTCACTGAATTTTTACCAATATCAAGCAGTGGTCACCTTACAATTTTTCAGCACTTATTGAACATAAACGGAGAGGGGTCACTAGCTCTTGAAGTTTTCCTTCACATAGGTACGTTGATTGCGGTTATCGCAGTTTACTACAAAACTTTCCTTGATATGATCAAGGAAATGGGTCGTTTTATTAAAGATTTATTCACTGGCAAACTCAAAGGACAAAAGCCAACAGAGGACAGGTACATGCTTTATATGTTTGTACTAACTTGCTCGCCACTTCTTGTAATCATTTGCCCAATTGGAAATGATATGAAAGTTAAGGACGTGGCAGAAGCTCTTGCTGCTAGCAATGCGTCACTCCTTATCGTTGGTATTGCTTTACTCATAACAAGTGCACTTCTTTTCTATGGCACTTATGTGTCCAGACATAGGGACAACATCCGTGGTAGAGTTGAGACAAAGGATGCTATCGTTGTTGGTTTAACACAACTTGTTTCAGCAATGCTTCCAGGACTTTCACGTTCTGGTTCAACAATCTCAGCTGGTATGATTAGTGGTGTTGAGAAGAACTACATGGTTCGTTACTCTTTTGTACTTGGTACACCTGCTGTAATTGCTGCCACCCTTTTGGAATTCAAGGGACTTCTTGAAGAGGGCACTGAATTGGCAATTAGTACAGGCCCAATTGTTGTAGGTATTATCGTTGCTGCAATAGTTGGTGTACTCAGCATCAAACTTCTTGAAAGACTTGTTAAGACAGATAAATTTATCGTATTTGGATACTACTGCGCAATTGTTGGTGCAATCGCAACAGTATTCGGCATCATTGAATTAGTTTAAGAGGTGACAAGATATGGCTAACGCTCCAAAGAAGGGCACAGGTAAGGCGCCAGCAAAGCGCCCAGCAAGCAGTGCTCAGAAAAAGCCAGCACCAAAAAAGAATACTCAAAATGGCAAGATGTACATTGAGAAGGAGAGGTCAAAGGAGGCTGCGCGTCAGCGCAATGCGATTATCCTTTTCGCGATTTCAGCCTTTATTCTCTGTGTGACATTAATACCTGGCGGCAACGTTTGGGCTGCACTCCAAGGCGTGATATTTGGCCTCTTTGGCGTATGCTCATTTGTATGGCCTTTTGTACTTATGTACTTGGCTGTTATGCTCTCACTCGATAAGCCAATAGGTAACTTGAGGTTCACTGTAACTGTTGCCTCAATCCTTGTTGTTCTCATCAGTGGTGCAGTATATATCTTCTCTGCACAGGATGACATCACATGCTGGGCTGATTTCTGGGATGGAATTAAG
>CALGCE010000248.1 GCA_937884625.1 uncultured Clostridia bacterium | reverse complement strand
CTTCTTGCTGTGAATGCCTTTGAGAAAATTTCTTTGTCCGTCGTGTCGTCAAAAGCAAGCTGAACAATGCCGCTTCTGTCACGAAGGTCAATAAATATAAGACCGCCTAAATCTCTCTGTCTTTGTACCCAACCGCAGACAACTACCTCTTTACCGTTATCAGAGTTGTTAAGCGTTCCGCAGTAATCGGTACGTTTCATTCCGTCCATTCTGTCTAATTTCAAAAAGATACACCTCTTAAATATAGGACTGTTTTTAACAGTCCTGCCTTTTGCTTTATCCGTTTATTATTGAATTTGTGAGATTTTCGAGTGCAAAACTTTGTTTAGCCTTAAACAGAGCATCACATATATCATCAATACAGATTTCGATTTCTTCACCTGTTGACATATTTTTAAGTCTTGCTTTACCGCTTTCAAGTTCGTTGTCGCCTAAAACGGTACTGAACAATGCACCGATTTTATCGGCATATTTCATCTGTGCTTTAAGTCCTCTTGAACAGATATCGGTCTGTGCCTCAAAACCGTCATTTCGCAGTTTATTACAAAGTTGTGTTGCTTTAAGACAAGCATTACTGCCCATAGGTGCAATATAAATATCACATTTTTTAGCATCTGGCATTTGTGCATTTTGATTTTCAAGCAATAACATAAGCCGTTCTATGCCCATGCCGAAACCGAGAGCAGGAACGTCGGCACCGCCCATTTGCGAAATAAGACCGTCATATCTTCCGCCACCGCAAACGGTAGACTGTGCACCTATATCGCCCGATACAAATTCAAAAACTGTTCTTGTATAGTAATCAAGACCTCTTACTATCTGCGGATTTACGGTATACTTTATATTTGATGCTTCAAGATGACGTTTTACACCCTCAAAGTGTTCTTTGCATTCGTCACATAAATAGTCAATTACAACGGGTGCATTCTGTGCTATTTCTGAACATATTTCACTCTTACAGTCGAGTATTCTCATGGGATTGCGGTCAAGCCTGTCCTTACAGGTGTTGCAAAGTTGGTCTAAATGAGAAGAAAAATATTCTTTCAGTGCTTTATGGTATGCCTTTCTGCATTCAGGGCAACCGATAGAGTTTATTTCAAGTGAAATTTTCTGTACGCCTATCGAGTTGAGAACCTGCAAGGCAAGGGCAATAACCTCTGCGTCGGCAGCAGGGGAGGGTGCACCGAAACATTCAACACCGAATTGATGGAATTCTCTGAGTCTTCCTGCCTGCGGTTTTTCGTAACGGTAACAACCGCCTATATAACATACCTTGACGGGCAGGGAACCGTATATCAGTCCCTTTTCAATGGCACTTCTTACAACACCTGCGGTAAGTTCGGGACGAAGTGTCAAAGAACGCCCTCCCTTATCGTCAAAGGTGTACATTTCCTTTTGTACTACGTCGGTAGTATCTCCCACACTTCTGTTAAATACCTCTGTATGCTCAAATACAGGCACCCTTATTTCTCTGTATCCGTAAAGAGATGCAGTATCAAGCATGGTTTTTTCCGCAAACTGCCATTTATATGAGTCTGACGGTAATATATCGTTTGTACCTTTTACGGCACGGTTAATTTCTGCCATTTGCAAAACTCCGAAAATTAAGATTTTTTAATTATTTCACGCCAGTCAAGGTCGCCACGCTCTAAACCGTGTATGAGAACTTCGGCGGTTGCAATATTGGTTGCAACGGGTATATTGTGTACGTCGCAAAGTCTTAACAGAGCCTGTTCGTCAGGTTCGTTGGGCTTTGGACGAAGCGGGTCACGGAATAAAAGCAAAAGGTCTATCTCGTCACAGCCTATACGGGAGGCTATTTGTTGAGAACCGCCTTGTGAACCTGCTAAAAAACGGGTTATTTCAAGACCTGTCGCCTCTGCAACAGTTTTTCCTGTGGTACCTGTGGCTACTATATTGTGTCTGCTTAAAATTCCGCAGTAAGCAATACAAAACTGTACCATCAATTCTTTTTTTGCATCGTGTGCGATGAGTGCAATGGTCATAACCAAATTCTCCTTAAAAATATAATTATAATTTTTTTAATTTTGGAAGTCTTACTTCGTTATTTAAAAGACGTTTGGAAATTCTTATAAATGCTTTAAAGGACTTTCCTCTTTTTTTGAGTTTATGATTAATCGGAAGTAACATAAGTTCACTTGTGTTTGGAACAACACCTAAAAGTTGCATTCCCGATGTATCAATAATGCCGTCTATATTGTCATACGTGCCGTTTTTTATAAGTTTAGCATCAAATTTATTTAAAATAACCTGTGGGTGTTTTAAAGTTTTGGGAAGATTTCGGCACACGCACGATGCATCTCTTACCGATACAGGGTCCGGATTGCAAACCGTTATAAAAACAGCATCTTTACCGAGTGTTTCATAAAGAGAAAAATCAATACCTGCCGGAAAGTCAATAATAACAACGTCATACCCAGTACAAACTTTTTCGATTAGATTTTTTAAATCATCACAGTTTATTTTACCTACGTTTGCAGGGGCAGGTATTAAATGTATGTTGTTATTATAACTGCACTGATATACGGCATCTGAAAAATCGTCCTTGCCCAAAATATCAGACAGGTCAAAAACTATTTCAGTGTCAATGCCAAGCATTAGGTCAAGACATCTTAGTCCTTCGTCCGCATCTATTAAGAGTACGGTTTTACCAAGTGAAGAAAAGGCAAGGGAAAGTGACGTTGACACTGTGGATTTACCCGTTCCGCCCTTACCTGAGGTGATTGCCAATTTCAGTCCCATATAAACGCCTCCACCTCATTTAAATATTACCTTATATTTTACCACAAATTTGAAATTTGTCAAATCTAAAAAGCATAATTTTAACCTAAAACCGTATAAGGTACGGCATCTGACGATATATTTCCCGAAGTCATAAAATATGCATCGAGAAGTTGACGCACCAAAGTACCCGAAGAATAGCCCGAGTTACCGTGTTCGAGAACAACCGAAATTGCAATTTCGGGGTTGTCAAACGGTGCGAAAACTATAAATGTACTGTGGTCGGCACCGTTGTTTGTTTGCGAGGTACCCGTTTTACCGCCTATTTTAATAGGATAGTCACCGAGTGCCGCACGTCCCGTACCGTCTACCGTAACCGAGAGCATACCCTCTTTTATGGCGTTAGCCGTAGTAGTACTGATTTTTACCTTGTTTACTACTTCGGGTGCACCGTCCTTAAAAGTTTCGGACATATCGTACGAAGTTATCTTATTTATAAGTGTTGCCTTATAATGTGTACCGCCGTTTGCAAAGGTTGCAACATAATTTGCAAGTTGAAGCGGCGTAAAGGCATTAAGCTGTCCTATAGAAATTTGAAGAGTGTCACCGCCGAAGCCGTTTGTTTTCGGCTCTACTAAAATTCCTGCGGCATCGTCAACCTCGACACCCGTTTTAACACCTAAACCGAACTGCTTGAAATAATCGGTAAGCCTTCTGGCGCCGACTCTTCTGCCAAGCTCGAAGAAAAAGTAGTTACAGCTTTTTGAAAGTGCCGAGTTTAAGTTTATGTTACCGTGACGATGCATACAAGACGGTTTATAATCGTCAAAGTAATCGTATGTATGAACACAGCAAATCATTTCGCCTTGAGAATAAAGACCGTTTTGAAGCGCCGCAGTTGCAACGGCAGGTTTTATTGTTGAGCCAATCGGGTAAACGCCCGTAAAGGCACGG
>CALGCE010000247.1 GCA_937884625.1 uncultured Clostridia bacterium | reverse complement strand
CAAAATTCTTCGAACGTTTGCTGCTGACTCTGAGTCTGGCTTCCTCCAGCTGTTCCCGGACCGGTTTCGCGGCCTCTGCCGCAAACTCCTGCACGAACGCCGCATCGGCCATGCCGCTTTTCGCATAGCGGTAGAGGCCGTGCAACCAGTGCGTGTACTGGTCGCGTGACGAGAGCGAACAGATCGACTTGCCGTCCTCGGCACAGATGCCGCGGGCGACGAAGCCCTTGAAGCCGTGCAGCTTGGCGAGGTTCAGGACGCCCCGCGCGACCTTGGCCGCCATCGCCTTCGTTTCGGCGTCGGGTGCTACCGCCCAGCGGTCCACAAGCCCCGAAAGCGCCGTCCCGCAGATGAGTGCGCAGTCCGCCAGGCCCTCGCCGTAGTGGTTCTTGCCAGGCACATTCTCCTGAAAGCGGAAATAGCCCGGTCCGTCGTCAAACGCCTTCGCCGCCTTCGGATACAGCGTCTGCAGGTCGGCGTAGACGTCGAGCGGAAAACGGTTCAGGAGGTCGTCCGAGATCTTCTCGGCGGTGAACGAGTCGATGCACCCGGTGCGGTACTGCGTCTTGAAGATATGGGCGTTGAGGATTACCTTGTATCTGATGCACTCGTAGGTGTTATAGCACAGCGTCTTGTAAAAAGACTTTGTCCTGCCTGCAAAAAACGTGGTAAAACCAACGCAAGAGAGATGGAAATTTTGGGAATATCCGACCCTATTTCAATTGCACGTCCGCAGGGTTGTCAGTTCTGCAATAACACAGGTTATAAAGGACGTATTGCGGTTCATGAAATTATGTATATGAACGAGGATATGAAAAACTGCGTATCAAGAGAAAAAAATCTTGAAACACTTCGTGAAAAGGCAGGAGAAAACGGTATGTGTTCACTTTGGGATTCTTGCCGTTCGCTTGTTGTCAAGGGTGTTACAAGCGTTCAGGAATTAATGTCGCTTAGCGTAGAATAATTATTAAAGGAATTGTTTTAGGAGGAATTATAAATGGCACTGCAACACTTTTATTCCCGTGTGCCTGCTCGTATGAGCATTTTCAACCGTACCGACAGTTTTGATACTTTCGCTTACTCTGACGGTCTTGAAAGAGAATTTATAGAAAAAGAATTATCGGCGGTTTATGATAATAAACCGTCAAAAAGTGATGCCGTTTTAATTCGTAACGGCGAACTTCCGCCTATATACTGTCAGCGTTATTCTAGGTCAGGTATATTGGCACAAGGCTGTATCAGTTTTTTACCGCTTGACTATACGGGCGAACGCAGTGCATTTTTAGTCCACTCTCTTATACCTGATGAACAAGAGGAAAACGCCATAATAAGCAATCCTGAAAACAATCTTTTAAACCCTGATATGTTTAAAACAGATTTGTCGGATTTTGATTTGACGTCACCTGATGCAAAACCTGACAATAACTATCCTGCAATTAAGTACAAGACATCAAAGGCATTAAGTACTGATTTTTTACTTACTTACGACTCCGCAATGATGAAAAGATTAATATTTTGTATGATTAATATTGCGTGCGGTAAGGGTAAGACAGTTTTTATATCACTGCCAAACCCAGTTTCCGAGTTTTCTTTAAAATCGCTTGAATTTATTAATACATTACTTCAAATTTTTCCTTATGAATTACGCCGTGTCTTTTCATTTGTGACATACACAGACGAAGCAGGTCGTTTTCCTGCATATAATATTCGTTTTATACCCGAACATTCACCCGAAGTTCCGATTTCAAAAGGTATAACATTGCATATGGGCTCTAAAATAGCCGTTGGTCTTTCTGACGAAATTGTAGCAAATAACAGTCATTTGGTGGAGTTCTTTTACGGACTTCTTAAAAACGATGCTACTCGCCGTGAATTCCTTTATTATATGAATAATGCAGTAAAGTTAGTTCCACAACTTGCCAAAATTAATATAAAGACACTTACAGAACTTGTATTTTTATTTGAGCAATGCAGCGGTTTTTATGAGGAAAAGAACATACTTCCAAACGATGCAAAAATGTACGATTTTATATGTGCTTACGAAAAGCACCGCAATGCTTTAAACGGCGAATACCGTGCAATTGCGCTCAAATGCTTGAAACGTTATCCTGAAAATCACGAGGCAATACCAAAGGACGTATTTTCAAAACTTACCAAAATATATCCGACAGAGCCTACCGCTTCAAAACGTATAGTTATGGACATCGTTTTGGAACTTATTCACACCGATGTTATGCGTGATAAACTATTTAATTTTATAAAGTCAAACTATCAAAATGAGGATAGTGATATACGCTCTGTAATTTGCAAAGATTTATGCCGTGTATACTACGGCGGTTTTCTGCAACAACAAATTTTAGGATTTTTTGAGCAAAATTTTCAAAACGAACCTGACGACACAAAGGACGTTATAATTGAAAAACTGCTTTTGACAATTCGTACAGAATCGGTTAAAAAGAAGATATTAGAGTTTTTTGATAATAACTTTGAAGCCTTGTCAGATAAACAAAAAGAAAACTTTTATAACACCTTTTATGAAATGTTGCCTGAGTGTGATGATTTGGCACACAGTATGTTAATACTTGTCAATAACCATATTGAAAATGAATCCGATAACAGAAAAAATGACCTTGAAGATAAAATTTTCTCTATGCTTGAAAAAGACCAAAAACGCAAAACACCAAAACTAATGCAACTACTACTTGAATGTTCGGGATTTTGTGCTAATTCGGTTACTGGCAAAATATTTTATGAACACAGCACTAATAAAATATTTGAAAGTTTTGTTCATTCATTAATAAACTTGTCGCCCGACCGCAGAATTGAACTTTTTGAGGAAGTATGGAAAATTGTTCCCGATATGAGTGTTGAAACGGCACAACATTGGGCAGATTTACTGATAGCACAGTACAAAAACGAACCTGAAAACCCGAACCGTAATTTATATTCAATTGTTGAAATGGACACGGCGGTAGATGCACATTTAAACGGCAGTAAACCTGAAAAAGTATTTTGTGAAAAGGTACTTGACGGTTTAATCCGCCCTGCTCTTTGTGATATGTTACCACAGGCATTTTCGGTTAAACTCCGCCGTGACGGTTTGTCTTATATTACCCAATATACTGCTGATAAAGACTTTATTAAATCTTGTGAAAATTATAAGTATATTGCAAGTTATCAAAAAATGTCAAAAGCGGTTAATGATAAAAACTTAAATGAAATTATTAACGCTTGTAATGAACTCTCCCCCAAAATTGTACGCATAGGTGCTTGTGAACACCTTAAAATTGACTTTTTAGATAGCGATAAACTTGTAGATACACAGTATAACGAAACCCGTATGTTACTTCATATTTTAGTGGAATTTATGAAAACGGGTGAACCTGATTTCATTACTCCTTATAACCTGCTTGTTACTTCGCTTTCATCAGGTATAAGAGCAGAAAATCCGAAAATGAAACCCGAAGCGGTTGAACAGCAGGCAGGTAAAGAGGCAATTAAATCTCTTTTAAAATGTGCAAATTTAATTTTTTCTTCTCCCCTGTCTTACGAAAACAAAGAACAATTTACCGAAATAGGAAGTACATTTGCAAAGGCTGTTACCTCTTTTGTCAATAAGCAAAAGAAAGGCGTTAAGTTAATTAATGAATATTTAACAGAAGGAAATTTTGATGCTGACTTTTCACAAAAGGTAGTAAATCTTGCAAACAGTGTAACTTCCTCCTCTGATAGTTTTATTAAAAAACTGTTTAAAAAATAATTACTTATGATTTTACAATAAAAACAAAGCGAAAGCCTACCACATTTGTGATAGGCTTTCGCTTTGTGATTAGACTACGAAATATTACAATTTGAATGAAGTCACTCGCTTACGCTCGTTAATGAAGCAAAATGAAGACAGGCTGTGCCCTAATGAAGTAAAGTCGCTTTGTTTTTTCGTTCTCTCATTCTTATTTCTTCATTAGCGTAGCGTCTTCATTCTTCATTAGCCCGCAAGGGCGACTTCATTGAAAAATCGACAAGTTTCTGTCGAAACTTGTCGATTTTTCTGGTGCAGACTACTGGACTCGAACCAG
>CALGCE010000246.1 GCA_937884625.1 uncultured Clostridia bacterium | reverse complement strand
AGACAGTATTCTTTGTTCGTTCAAACAATACAGATAAACAACAGACTTTAACTCCACAATATGCATTCGGTTCTGCGTCAGCACGGCAGGAAATTTCAAAGGAATGGACAAAGTATTATATTCCTGCAAATGCAAAAAAAGACACGAGTGGTGAATTTACAAAATATGAGGTTAGATTTGTCTTAAAAGGTACAGGTACTGTATATCTCGATGATTTTGACCTTGTTTCTCTTAATGAATCTGCATTTACCAACGGCGGTGTTGAAAGCGGGGCTTTTGTTCAAAAAAATATGTCAAATCCCCCTTCATCTAAGGGTAACACAACCGAAGAAAAGCATGGCGGATTTTATTCTGAAAAGGTTGTTATGAATAACAATCAGTTTAATTTTTGGTTGGATGTTGAGGGAGATAAATACACTAATCTTCCCGAAGGTAAGGATTTATATATTAAACTTTGGGCAAAGGCAGGTAATGACGGATTTACCGGTGAATTGAGCCGACAAGTATATTTTGTTCGTCCGGACAACACAGATAAACGTCAGGATAATGCCGATCAATATGCATTTGGATCTTCTACGGCACAGCAGGAAATCTCAAAGGAATGGACAAAGTACTATATTCCTGCAAATGCACAAAAGGACACAAGTGGCGATTTTAACAAATATCAGGTTAGATTTACCTTAAAAGGTACAGGTACTGTATATCTTGATGATTTTAACCTTGTACCTGCAAGCACTTTATTAAAGGGTAACAGTTTGATTGATAACGGTTCTTCTGAAATTTCTGCATATCCCCTTGTCAGCGGTGATGCAGGTGATGCAACCGTAACAAAAGTATATACAGAAAAGCACAGCGGTTCGGCATCGACAAAGGTTGTCGGTACAAGTGCAAGCAGTAAGGCTAATTTCAAGATTTCATCAAGATACAGATTTGATGAAATTCCTACCGGTGAAAAGGTTGTTATGTCTTTCTGGGCAAAATCCGATGCCGGAGATCCGTTTACCGGTGCAATGGGAACAGCAATTGTATTTGAAAGTTTCGGCGGTGTGTATGATCAAGACACGAAATTAAGTAAAAATTCTGCTACATACGCCTTTGGTAAAAGCAGTCCTTCAGATTTCAGTGAAGTTACCGAATCCGAAACGCCTTCAACAGAGTGGACTAAGTATTACATTCTTGTAAACACGCCGTTGGAAGACGATCCGTTTAGTGATTATAAGTGCTTCTGGGCTAATGTTCAGGTAATGGGTCAAGGTACGCTTTATATTGATGACTTTGATATTGAACTTGTAAGCGGTTTATCAACAGGTAAGTTTGATAATGACGGCTCTGAAACCGTTGCTTTGAATAAAATCTCCGGTGATTCCGTTGTCACAAGAACAATCGAAGAAAAGCATTCGGGAAGTTATTCTACAAAAATTGTCGGTACTGATGACAGTATTGCAAGTATTAAAGTCGTATCTCAAGAAAAATATTCTCAGATACCAAAAGGTGAAAAAATAGTTATTACATTCTGGGCAAAAGCAGGCGAAGACGGATTTGCCGGTGCATGTGCTACAACGCAGGTTGCTCAGGCAACGGGTTCATACTCGGAAGAACACAGATTAGTAAAATATAAATGGGTTCCGGCTTTTGGTAGCACTGACGGTTCTAATCTTCTCGTTGCAGATACTATTCCCAAAACATGGACTAAATACTACATTGCAATTGACGAGCCTACAATTGATGATTATATTTGCTTCTGGTCAAATATTTATTTCCAAGGCACAGGTACTTTATATGTTGATGACTTTGATATAGTACTTGCAAGTACTATATTCAGTGATGAAGGTATTCTTACTATTAATAACGGCGGTTTTGAAAGCGGACCGTTGACACGAATTTATGCTTCTACCGGCATCGTTTCTCAAGACAAGAATATAAAACACAGCGGACTTGCATCAACCAGAATTGCAAGTAATGGAGACACACCGTTTAATGAATCGTACCGTGTAAGTTCTACCGGTACCGTTTATGAAAATATTCCGCTTAATACCCAACTTTATGTAACATTCTGGGCAAAAGCGGACGATACCGTAGGTTTCTCCGGATATGTCGGAACTGCTGCTATGTATCAGGGAACGGCTTCTAACGCAGAGGCTGCTAAGCGTGACCATTACTTGACCTCTCCTGCGTTTGGCTTTACGCTCGCACCCGGTGAAACCGTTGATGTAGGTAGCGTTGAAATTCCCAAAGTGTGGACGAAGTATTATATGAAGGTAAATGAAAACTTTACCGAGGGTTACACTTCGGCATATACCAATCTTAATATCTACGGTATAGGCACCATCTATCTTGATGACTTTGCTTACGAGGCTTTAAGCGATGACGAAGTAGTTACTGATCCTTTCGGACGTGATATGCACATGGGCAATTTAGATGTATCAATTAAGAATACTTCTTTTGCCAATACTACCGATTCCGATATTTTCTCACTTAAAACCTTTACGCAGACATTTAAGATTTCCAATACAACCGGAAATCCGGTTAACGGAACTGCAACAGTAACCGTTAAGGATCAAAACGGTAAAACCGTTTTAACAAAAGATTACGCTATTGATTTTGGTGCAAGAGAATTTAATATTTGTACTTTGGAAGTGCCTAATGTTTCCACATTTGGTAAATATACCATTGTGTATTCATTTGATGGCAATACAGTACAATCTGAATTTTCCAACGCAAGAAAAGCAAGCAACAATAATTCTTTCTATAATGTAGTTTTATCACCTGATGAAAGAACCGATGCTGAATATGATGCAATATTCAGTGCTTATGCTGCTACCGGTGCTCAGTATTTCCGTTTGGATATGCTTTGGGATAACATTGAAAAAACTCAGGGCGTATATAATTTCCCGAGTTATTATGACAGAATGTTTGCCAGTGCGGCAAAATTCGGTATGAAACCGTTACTTATAATCAATAACGCTAACAGTCTTTATGGTGATAGTGCTGATTTCGCAACATTCTTTAATAACAGCACTAATGTAAATGCTTATGCAAACTTTGCCGAAGCAGTAGTAAGGCAGTATGCCGATTATATTGATGCTGTTGAAATATTTAACGAGCCAAACTATCGTGGCGGAAAACTTCCGGCTGCTGATTATGCTGAGATGCTTAAAGCAACTTATCCGAAAATCAAGGCAGTAAGCAGTGATATTAAGGTTATAGCATGTGCTACTTCACTTGCAGATTATACATTTATTGGTGCTGTAATCGATGCAGGTGCAGGCAACTATATGGATGTTGTTTCGGTTCACCCGTATGTTTACAATAATGTAAATAATAAGGCGAAGCCTGAAGCGATTGTAGATAGTATTAATAGTGTTGCTACAACACTAACTAGTAAGTTTTATCCAAAACCGATTTGGGTAACAGAAATCGGTTGGCCTACCAACAATACAGCAAACGGTTGTACTGAGGCAGATCAGGCTAAATATCTTACAAGAACCATGCTTGCATTACAAAATGCAGGAAATGCCCAAAAGGTATTCGTATACGTTGCTTTTGACCAAAATACAGGCGATGCTAATACTGAAAAGGTATTCGGTATTATTAAGTCAAGCAATTTTGCTACCGCTAATGCTGCAAAACTTTCTTATGTTGCATTGTCACAAATGTCTTCCGTTATTTCGGGAGCACAGTCTGTTTCTGCTCTTGACTTCGGCGGAACAGTTAAGGCTAATAAGTATACCTATACTTCTAACCTTAAAAATGTAACCGTCCTTTGGAATACAAACGGCAGTACATCAGTCAATGTTGCTGTAACAAACGATAAAGTTGCAGTATATGACATATACGGTAATATGACCTATTATACTTCTAACAACGGTTCGATTTCAGTTGAAGTAGGCGATACACCCGTTTATGTTGTTGATGAAGCCGCAGGCGACGTTAACGAAGACGGTACTGTTGATTTACTTGACCTTGTAAGATTGAAGAAGAACATGGCAAATCAGTCTTACTGTCAGGTTATGGATATTGACAGAAACAATGCTGTTGAATCTGACGATTTAGCATCTTTGCGTAAGTTATTATTTGCACTTTTATAAGTTATTATTAATTCCTTATAACTGAAAAGAGTCACCGTTATTCCAAAAGGTTTAGCGGTGACCTTTTAGTTTGTAGGGCAGGGGCTTGCTCCTGCCGATAAACTGGTGTGTGGTACATTGTAAGCAATTACCAAGTAATCCCAAAAAAACAAAAGTTCCGTGATTTTTTGCATAGTTGCCGTGATTTGTTTCTTGTAATATTTGTGCGAATAAAATAAAATTAATACATACTTATACAAATATTGTGTGGTATTTGTATAATTATTTATTATTTTTAAATATTTTATTTTAAGAAAGGAAGAAAATTTATGAAAAAAACATTAGCGATTTTACTTACAGTTTGTATGATTCTTTCGGTTGTTCCGATGATGACGTTTGCTGCATCAGCGGATACACCTGAAGAGGATGTCGCATTTACAAACGGCGGTGTTGAAATTAAGGGCTTCAATAATACATACGGTCTCGGTCCTTCATCTGCAGCCCAGGTAACCGAAGATAAGCACAGCGGTTTGCATTCCGAAAAAGTCAATATTACTAACGGTCAAACTTTCTACTTCACATTGGATGTTGAGGGAGATAAATACACTGCTATTCCTGGAAATAAGGATATGTATG
>CALGCE010000245.1 GCA_937884625.1 uncultured Clostridia bacterium | reverse complement strand
TATATATTTTCCCTTTGCATTTTTACCGACAAAAAAGGTGTGTATTCCGTCATGACGGGACTCGCCGTCCCCGCAGTTGTGTATACCGCAACCTGCCATAATCGTAACTTCGGCATTATCGCCTATAATAAAATCGTTATATACAAGGTCACTAATTCCCGTTTCACTTATAATTACGGGTATGTGCACCGTTTCCCCTTTTGTATTAGGTCGGATTATTATATCAATACCGCTTTTATCGGTTTTAGTCCTTATATCGACATTTTCGGTAATGTGCCTGTCCATTAGTTGTCCGTTTGAGCGGATATTATAGGCACCCTGAGGTGTACTGTCCATATCGGCAATTATCTTTAAAAGTTGCTGTTCGGTATTATTCACTTGTTTTTATCCTCCATTTTATCAGTAAGCACCTTACAGGCGGTAGCGGTAGCATCAAGCAATTCAGGCAAAATATCGTTTTTTGTACCGTACGCTTTAAGAACACCGCCTGAAATTACAGCCACCTTGTCCGCAATATTTAAAATTCTCTCTTGATGTGAAATTATAATTACCGTACCGCCGAGCCGTTTGTGCATCTTTTCAAAAACGTTGATAAGATTATTAAAACTCCACAAATCGATACCTGCCTCAGGCTCGTCAAAAATCGATACCTTTGTTCCCCTTGCAAGCACCGTTGCAATCTCGATTCTTTTAAGTTCACCGCCCGAAAGCGAAGCGTTTACTTCACGGTTGATATAATCTCTCGCACAAAGACCGACGTCCGACAAATAGGCACACGCTTCCGATATACTTATTTCTCTTCCCGAAGACAGTCGTATAAGGTCGTTTACTGTAATACCCTTAAATCTGACGGGTTGTTGAAAGGCAAAACTAATGCCCTGCCTTGCACGTTCGGTTATTGTCATATCGGTTATATCCTTGCCGTCAAGCAAAATACTTCCCGAAGTAGGTTTAACAATACCTGCAATTATTTTTGCAAGTGTGGATTTGCCCCCACCGTTAGGACCTGTTATTGCAACAAACCCATCTTGTGCAGTAAACGAAATATTTTTTAAAATTTCCTTTTTGCCGTTTTCACCGTCAACGCCAAAGGAAACATTTTTAAGTTCTAACATTAAATTCCTCCGAAACCGAAAATTGCCAATTTAATTATACAATTTATTGCTTTAAAAATCAATAATTATTATTTGCCAAATTAATATAAGTATGGTATAATTTATTAAATGTTTAATGCGGAGTGCTGTTAATGACAATAATTGAAAAACTAACCGAAGAATTTAAATTAAAACCGTTTCAGGTTGAAAACACCGTAAATCTTATTGATGACGGTAATACCATTCCATTTATTGCCCGTTACCGTAAGGAAGCGACCGGCTCACTTGATGACCAGATTTTGCGTCAACTTGCCGACAGACTTAACTACCTTAGGAATATGGACGAAACAAGAGAAAAAATCAAAGCATCTATAAGTGAGCAGGGTGCCTTGACAGAAGAACTGTCTGACGCTATTGACTCTGCTTTAACCCTTACAGAACTTGATGACCTATATAGACCGTATAAAAAGAAACGCAAAACGAGGGCGTCGGTTGCAAAAGAAAAGGGATTGCAACCGCTTGCCGACTTAATATATGCACAAGAAAAAGACAGCATTGAGCCGATTGCTTTGGCAAAAGATTTTGTAAACTCTGAACTCGGCGTAGAAACTCCCGAAGATGCACTTATGGGTGCTATGGATATAATAGCGGCGGTATGCTCAACAGCATAACAGGTTCCAAGAATGGTTTACCCTACAAATATCTCGACAGTGTCCGTTACAACGAGTTTGAGCTGAAATCTGCGATGTACTATGGAAACGGGACAAAGACATTTTACAAGTATGACATTCTGCAGCGTTTGGATAACTTACAATCCTATACTGCTGCCACAACGACAAGTCCAAGTGAAATCATGCAGGACATTTACTACGAGTATGACTCTGTGAGCAACATTATTGACATCAC
>CALGCE010000244.1 GCA_937884625.1 uncultured Clostridia bacterium | reverse complement strand
CTTTATATTAGAAACCTTTTCAAAATGCGGTGTTTTAATGTTGTTTTGCGACAGGGCACAACGCATTTTATATTTATTGGTTGATATTTCTATACACTCGTCACTGTTACAGGTAAGACCTAATTTACTTGCAAGATACTGTACCGTGATATTGGCAAGGTCTGATGCAATGGTTACTACCGCATCAGGCTTTATTTCTTTGCAAACTTTCAGTATTTCTTCTTTTTCTACAATACTGATAGGGTAGAAGCAGTCGGCAGTTTTTTCACCAACCGAGCCGTCCTGCCAAGCAAAAACGTGTGTTTCGTAACCCATTTCCTTTGCTTTTAAAATAAGCGGGTTTTGAAAATCATTAGCACCTATAATTACAATCTTTTTCAAGTAAATCACCTTATAAAAAAACTATTGATTAAACTACAAATATGCCTTATGCCTTCTTCACTATAAGGTATAGGGAAATTAAGTATGGTACTTTCGTGTATTTTTGCATTAATAAACTTTTGGTCATTAAAGAATATATCAGTTACACATGGATACCAATCACTCACAAAAGCGTCATTTTCAAGCAGATATTTTATTAATTTATCGTGTGTATCCTTTTCAATCAATATATTATATCTCCAAGGTACTGCACCGCTTGAAAATTTATACTTCTTAAAATATTGGTTTTCAATTAGTAAAGTATCATATAAGTCGGCACATTTACGACGCTCTTTGATTATGCTATCGAGTTTTGAAATTGAAGAGTAAATATCTTTTTCGAGTTCTGTATCTGCTCTGTATAGAAACAAATCTTTTGCAAGGGTGTGTAAGCCACTATAAATAATATTTGACCAGGCGGTATTGGGATTGTTTCTTATTAGGCGATAAAACTTTGAAAATACATCTAAATCCGAATTTATTTTATCATTGTAGAGAGGTAATGACTTATAGATATTTTTTGCAAGAGATAAATCAAAATCGGATGATAATATTCCGCCGTTGCCTATATCAACTGTTTTTGAGTGACCTGTACTGTAAATAACATAGTCACCAATAGTTCCGACATTACCGTAGTCAGCAAAACCACCCATACAAGAAGCACAATCTTCTATAAGAATCAAGTCGTTTTTTTTCGCAAAATTTGAAATATCAATAATTGATTTAAGAGGATTGCCGTACATATGCGGTACTATAACTGCCGATGTGTTTTCGGTAAAAACCGATAATACATTTTCAAAATCAATATTACCGTCAATAGGATTCACATCGCAAAATACAGGAGTATTTCCGCTTAAAATAATCGGAAATACAGCAGCATAACAAATATTTGCAGGAATAATGATTTCTTTATTTTGTATTTCTGCATTTTTCAGTGCAAGGTATATTGCCGTAGAACCCCTGCCTACTATCAGGTTGTTTTTCTTGTAAGAAAGAATATCAATCATATTTTTATAATGTTTTAGGCTTTTGTTCTTCAATAATGTAATGATAATTACAATATTCTTTGGTTAGCCATTCCTTTTTATAGTCCTCGTATAAATCCGTAAGGTCTGTGAATTTTGGTTCCCAATTAAGTTCGGTTTTCGCTTTTGTTATATCGTATATATATCCACGTGTAATACCTTGCTTTTCAGGAATATTTTTAACCTTTGATACTTTTCCGGTGCTAAATACTTTTGCAAGTACGTTTGCTTCTTCGAATTGTGAATATCCTACACCGCTTGCAATTGTAAAAATACCTTTTGTATCTTTGCTGTTAATACCAGCTTCAATAGCAGTCAATACGTCCTTTATATATATATGGTCACGTTTTATGGATTGGTCTCCCCAAACTTCAATGTCATCGCCTACGAGTGCCTTTTCAAAGAATAATTCAAAAGAACTTTTTTTATGTCTTCTTTTCAAATTTCTCCGAAATACAAATGCAATTTTAACATTTATTTGTTACTATTTTTAGTATTAAATTACAATTTGCTGATTTTCAAATTGTAAAAAAATTACAAAAACTATTGACAAAAGAAATGTTATCCATTATTATATGTGGGTACGCGTGCGATGGGTGCAACACACCCGGAGGCGTTTACAAATGCGATGAACCGGGAGATTGCGGCGTGAGCCGGTAACTTCCGGGGAGTATGTCCGATAATCGGGCGGCTGAGAGGTTCTGCTGCGTCAGCGTAGATCGCTGTGCCAGAGCGACACCGGCCAAATGGTCGGTGTTTCTTATGAGCCGGAATGATACGCACGGAACGGCGTACAGAAAATCTCACCGTACGGAATTGGCAAACGCAAACAAAACCGTACATTTTATAAGGAGAAAACAAGAAATGGCAAAAGAAATGATTCGCATTCGTCTGAAGGCCTATGACCATCAGGTCATCGACCAGTCCGCAGAGAAGATCGTTGAGACCGCCAAGCGCAGCGGCGCTACCGTGTCCGGCCCCATCCCTCTGCCCACCAAGAAGGAGATCGTCACCATCCTGCGTGCAACGCACAAGTACA
>CALGCE010000243.1 GCA_937884625.1 uncultured Clostridia bacterium | reverse complement strand
ACATACCTCAATTCCCTGAAAAAATAGACCTTGAAAAAGCCTTTAAGAAGGACGAAACACAAGAGACAAAACAAAAAAGTTTAAAAAAAGAAAAAAATTTGAGTAAAGGTCTTTCAAAAGAGGCAAAAATAGTATATAATTATTTAGATAAGCAAAATTTCACCGCTGACGATTTGTTAGGTCTTGATATTTCGGACGAAAAACTGATTTGTGCTTTGACAGAACTTGAATTTGAGCATTATATCAAGGCAAATTTCGGCGGTACCTATACGATTATTAAATAACAAAGGAGCAAATGTATGGCAAAACTCGTAATAATAGAGTCTCCTGGAAAGATTAAAAGTATAAAGAAGTATTTAGGAAATGGCTATGATGTTATGGCGTCCGGCGGACATATCAGAGATTTACCCACATCAAAACTCGGCGTGGATATTGAAGATAATTTCAAACCGCAATATATAAATAAGGCGGATAAAAAGGACGTTATAAAATCTTTAAAAACTGCCGCCGCAAACAGTGACGGCGTACTTCTTGCAACCGACCCCGACCGTGAGGGAGAGGCAATATCTTGGCATTTGGCACAGATATTGGCACTTGATTTAAATGATGAAAACAGAATATCCTTTAACGAGATTACCGAAACGGGTGTTAAAAACGGGATAAAAAATCCGCATAAGATAGATTTAAACCTTGTTGATGCACAGCAGGCAAGACGTGTGCTTGACAGAATAGTAGGTTATAAATTAAGCCCGTTTTTATGGAAAAAGGTTAAAAGCGGACTTTCTGCCGGCAGAGTTCAAACGGTAGCGTTGAGGCTTATTGTTGACAGAGAAAGAGAAATAGAAAAGTTTGTAAGCGAAGAATACTTTACGGTAGATGCAAAACTTATTTCTTCAAAAAAGACTTTTGACTCTAAACTCTACGGCACTGCGGACGGTAAGAAACTTGATACAATAAGTAATGAAGAGTCTGCAAAAAAAATAGTATCACAACTCCAAAACGCAGAGTATACAGTATCTGATATTAAAAAGGGTGTCCGCAACAGGCAACCGGCACCGCCATTTATAACCTCAACCCTGCAACAGGAAGCATCGAGAAAACTCGGCTTTACCGGTCAAAAGACTATGAAAATAGCACAACAACTCTATGAGGGTGTTGAGGTTGCAGGTTACGGCACTACGGGTCTTATAACCTATATGCGTACCGATTCATTAAGAATTTCCGAAGAGGCAAGATATACCGCAACTAAATATATAACCGAGCATTACGGCAGTAAGTATATGCCATCAAAACAGCGTTATTTTAAGACAAAGAACGATGCACAGGACGCCCATGAGGCAATAAGACCGACTATAATCGGTCTGTCGCCTGAAAAGGCAAAGGCTTCTCTTACAAATGAGCAGTATAAACTGTATAAACTTGTGTGGGAAAGATTTATAGCATCTCTTATGGCAAACTGTGTTTTAGATACCGTGTCGGTTGATATTACGGCAGGGGATTATCTGTTTAAATCGAGCGGTTATACCGTAAAGTTTGACGGTTTTACCGTACTTTACGAGGAGGGTAAGGACGAGGATACCGCACTTGGCGGTGCAATTCCTGAAATGAAGGTAGGGGACATACTTAAACTAAAAAGCCTTACGCCAAACCAACATTTTACTCAACCACCCTCACGCTATACCGAGCCTACGCTTATCAAGGCACTTGACGATAACGGTATAGGCAGACCGTCAACCTATGCACCAATAATTTCGAATATCATTCAGAGAAACTATATCGAGCGTGAAAAGAAGTCGCTTAAACCTACAGAACTCGGTACGGTTGTAGCAGACCTTATAGGCGAGTATTTTAAGAAGATAGTAGACGTTAAATTTACCGCAGGTCTTGAACAGCAACTTGATAAAATCGGTGCAGGAGAACTCGGTTGGACGGATACTATTGCCGATTTTTATAAGAGTTTTGATGCACTTTATAAAAAAGCGGAGCAGTCGCTTGACGGCAAGCGTGTAAAGGTACCCGATGTTGAAACCGATGTTGTATGTGAAAAATGCGGTAGAAAAATGGTAGTTAAAAACGGCAGATTCGGTAAGTTTTTAGCGTGTCCTGCTTATCCGCAGTGTAAGAATACAAAGCCCGTACCCGAAGACGAGGTAAAACAGCCCTGTCCCAAATGCGGTGCAAAACTTGTAAAACGTATTTCTAAAAAGGGTAAGAAGTTTTACGGGTGTTCAAACTATCCGCAGTGTGATTTTGCATCTCCCGGTATACCTACGGGGGAGAAATGCAGTGAATGCGGTAGTTTCATAATAAGCGGACTGCGTGGCAGAAAATACTGTATGAATTCCGAATGTCCGTCAAGAAAACAGGGCAAAAAGGCTAAAACCGATGATAAGTAAGGTAACCGTTATTGGGGCTGGTCTTGCAGGGTGTGAAACGGCTTTTGCACTTGCAAACAGAGGAATTGAAGTCGAACTTATCGAAATGAAACCGCTTAAACGTTCCCCTGCACATAAAAACGATAATTTCGCAGAACTTGTTTGTTCAAATTCTCTTAAAGCGTCAAAGGTAGACTCTGCGGCAGGTCTTTTAAAGGCGGAAATGCGGAAGTTAGGCTCAGTGTGTCTTGAAGCGGCGGACGTGTCAAGTGTGTCTGCCGGCGGTGCACTTGCGGTTGACCGTAATATTTTTTCTTCTTATATAACAAGTAAAATCAAATCACATAAAAATATAAAAATTACAAACCAAATAGTAGAGAGTGTACCGAAAGAGGGCATAACGGTTATTGCAACGGGACCCCTTACCGACGGTAAATTGGCAGAGGATATACAAAAGATATGTAACCTTGAAAGTCTGTCATTTTACGATGCGGCAGCCCCCATTGTAACGGCCGAGAGTATCGATTTTAATAAGGCGTTTTTCGCCTCACGTTACAGTGACGAGAAAGGCGATTACATAAACTGCCCTATGAATAAAGAGGAGTATGAAAGTTTTTATAATGAACTTGTAAACGCCGAAGTTGCAACACTTCACGAATTTGATAAACCGCTTAAAGTATACGAGGGTTGTATGCCGATAGAGGTACTTGCCAAGAGAGGTGCCGATTCCATTCGTTTCGGTCCTCTAAAACCCGTCGGACTTAAAGACCCACGCACTTCCCATAGACCTTGGGCGGTAGTACAACTTCGCAAAGAGAATAACGAGGGTACCTTGTATAATCTTGTAGGATTTCAAACAAACCTTAAATTTGGTGAGCAAAAAAGGGTATTTTCAAAGATAACGGGACTTGAAAATGCTGAGTTTGTAAGATACGGCGTAATGCACAGAAACACCTTTATTAATTCGCCGAAACTGTTATGTGACGATTTATCACTGAAAGAACATAGAAATATATTTTTTGCAGGTCAGATTTCAGGTGTCGAGGGGTATATGGAGTCTGCGGCATCGGGCATAGTGGCAGGAATTAACGTGGCGAATAGGATTTTAGGTGCGGACAAGTTTGTTTTACCGAAATTTACTATGATTGGTGCGTTGTTAGGTTATATTTGCGATGAAAGTGTAACCGATTTTCAACCTATGGGTGCCAATTTCGGAATTTTACCGCCACTTGAAACGCATATAAGAGATAAGCACGAACGCTATAAGGCACTGTCACAGCGTTCGCTTGATTGGTTTGATAAGGAGTAGGGAATATGAGAGTAGTAGTTGACGCTTTTGGCGGAGATAACGCACCGTCAGAGATTGTAAAAGGGGCATCTCTTGCTTCAACCGAATACGGTGTGGAAATTACACTTACAGGCGATAAAGAGGCTATCGAAAAGGTAATAGGCGATAACGGTCTTAACTTTTACGGCGATATGAAAATTGTCGATACCAAAGACGTAATTACTATGCACGATGAACCCACTTCAATACTAAAAGTCCATAGCGAGTCATCAATGGCACTTGCATTTAAGGAACTTGCAGTAGATAATGCAGATGCATTTGTATCGGCAGGTTCTACGGGTGCGGTAGTAGTAGGCGGTACGCTTATAATAAAGCGGATTAAGGGTATAAAGAGACCTGCACTTGCAAGTCTTATACCGTCGCCCGAAGGCAGTTATATGTTAATGGATATGGGTGCCAACGCAGAGTGCAGACCTGAAATGCTTTTGCAGTTCGGTATAATGGCGAGTGTGTATCTTGAAAAGGTAGAGGGAATAGAAGTATTCAGATTTGCCGAGGTCGAAGTATT
>CALGCE010000242.1 GCA_937884625.1 uncultured Clostridia bacterium | reverse complement strand
TTTCCGGAAGTTCAAATTGGGGAAACGATTTCTTCCCTTGATAACCCTCAAGCATTGCCTTTAATTCACATTGATGAACCTACATTACAAATGAATTTTTCTGTAAATGATAGCCCATTTGCAGGAAAAGAAGGAAAATTTGTAACATCAAGAAATATCCGTGACCGTCTTTTCAAAGAAGTTGAAACTAACGTTTCAATGCGAGTTGAGGAGACTGATACGACAGATACATTCAAAGTATCTGGTCGTGGCGAGCTTCATCTCTCAATCCTTATTGAGACAATGCGTCGTGAAGGATATGAGTTCGCAGTTTCTCGTCCAAAGGTAATCATGAAGCGTGATGACAATGGTCAACTTCTTGAACCTATGGAGCTTCTTGTTGTTGAGGTACCAGGCGAATATGTTGGTACAGTAATTGAAAAGATTGGTTCACGTAAGGGTGAGCTCAAGGATATGGCAGCACATGAGGGTGGCTCAACTCACCTTGAGTTTTCAATCCCATCTCGTGGCCTTATTGGTTATCGTTCAGAGTTCCTTACTGATACAAACGGTAACGGTATTATGAATCACGTATTTAACAGTTACGAACCGTATACGGGTGACATTGAACAGCGAAACACCGGCTCAATTATAGCACACGAAAGCGGTGAGGCTACGGGTTACGGTCTGTTTAATACACAAAGCAGAGGTCGTTTGTTTATAGGTCCGTCAACCCCCGTATATGAGGGAATGATAGTAGGCGAAAATCCCAAAAATGAGGATATAGTATGTAACGTATGCAAGAAAAAGCAGATGACTAATACAAGAGCATCAGGCTCTGACGATGCACTGCGTTTGGTACCTCATTCAGTTTTAAGCCTTGAACAGTCGCTTGAATTTATAAAAGACGATGAACTTGTTGAAATAACGCCTAACAATATCCGTCTTAGAAAACGCATACTCAATAAGGAACAACGTATGAAGTTTGAGGCGAAGAACCGCTGATGAACTACGTAATTCTTGATATGGAGTGGGACTACGCCTACTGCAAAGAACATTCTAGATTTGTAAATGAAATATTGCAGATAGGTGCCGTAAAATTAGACGGTAATTTTGACATTTGCGACACCTTTGAGGTGACTGTAAAATCTTCGCTTAAAAACAAAGTATCGGGAAGATTTACCGAACTTACGGGAATTACAAGTGAAGATATGTTATCGGGTATACCGCTTGACACGGCAGTAGAAAAGTACAACGAGTGGCAAGGTGACGATACCGTAACTATGACTTGGAGTGATTCGGATATTCACACCATCATAGAAAATGAAACGTACTTACTTGAAAATACAAAATTCAAACTTGAAAAATATCTTGATTTGCAAAAATACATTCAAAGCGAATTGCGAAATTTGGGTATAGAGTTAAAATCGCAAATTTCACTCGGTAATGCGGCACAACTCTCAAACATAAGTACCGAAAATCTTGATTTGCACACCGCAAAGGACGATAGCATTGTATGTGCACTGCTTTTAAAAAAGTATTATCACAAAAATAATTTTGTGATGTATTTAAAAGATGCTTCAAATCCCGATTTTTTAAAGTCGCTCACATTTAAACCGTTTTATATAAAAAGTTTAAATGATGACGGCGTGGATAAATCACAACTTTTCTTTATGTGCGATGTATGTGGCGAAAAAACTAAACGTATTTCAAAATGGCACTTTAAAAACAGATATTTTACGGCAGTATTTCGCTGTAAAAACTGCAAAAGGACTTTTAGGGGACGTATCAGTTTCAGAAAGTATTTTGACCACGTAACGGTAAAAAAGCAAATCTGCGAAATGAAGAAGAAAAAAATTGAGGTAAACGATAATGCTATGCAATCTGTGTCCGAGAAAATGCTCGGCTGAACGTACAGATAGTGATAATATTAACGGAATATGTAAAATGCCCTTGCTTCCCCGTGTTGCAAGGGCTGATTTGCATTTTTGGGAAGAGCCGTGTATCAGTGGCAGTGACGGTTCAGGTGCGGTATTTTTCAGCGGTTGTCCTTTAAAATGTGTTTTCTGTCAAAACAATTCTATAAGTAGTGACGGGTACGGCGAAACCGTTACGGTAGAGCGTCTGGCCCAAATTTTTAAAGAACTTGAAGAAAAAGGTGCACACAATATCAATCTTGTATCCCCTACCCACTATGTTCACGCAATTAAAAACGCCCTTGATATTTACAAACCGAATATACCCATTGTATATAATTCAGGCGGTTATGACAGTGTTGAAGCCTTAAAATCCCTCCAAAATTACATTGATATTTATTTAATGGATTTTAAATATATGTCAAGTGAGAGAGCAAAAAGGTATTCTCTTGCATACGATTACCCAGAAGTTGCGAAAAATGCACTTCTTGAAGCATACAGACAAAAAAATAACACCGTTATAAAAAACGGCATTATGAAAAGCGGTGTTATAGTGCGACACTTATTACTTCCACAGGGAACAAATGATGCGATAAACATTTTTGAATGGGTAAGAGAAAACCTTAAAAATTCCTATTTCAGTATTATGTCGCAGTACCTACCCTGCGGTAAGGCAGACAAATTCCCCGAAATCAACAGAAAAGTGACACGCAGAGAATACGAAAAGGTATTAAACTATATATGCAATACTGAGTTTTCAAACTGTTATTTTCAGGAATTGTCAAGTTCTTCAAAGAATTATATACCAAACTTTGACTTAACAGGAATTTAAACAATATAGTTTGTCATAAATTTACCTCCGACTTCATATTTATCTAACAGTGTAAGGTAAGACCTGTCAGAATAAAAAAGTTTTCGGAGGAATTTTTATGACAAATACAAGTATATATCAGGACATATCCGCAAGAACAGGCGGAGATATTTATATTGGCATTGTAGGTCCTGTGCGTACCGGAAAATCAACCTTTATCAAACAGTTTATGGATAAGTTGGTACTTCCCAACATAACCGAAGATTACCAAAAAGAAAGGGCTAATGACGAATTACCGCAGTCTTCATCGGGACGCACGATAATGACGACCGAGCCGAAATTCATTCCCGAAAAAGGGGTTGAAATAAATATTAATACCAATGCCAAAATGAACGTAAGACTTATAGACTGCGTTGGTTACATAGTGCCGAGTGCATTGGGATATATAGAGGGCGACCAACCCCGTATGGTGAGAACACCGTGGTACCAAGAGCCGATACCCTTTAATATGGCGGCTGAAATGGGCACGAGAAAGGTTATAAACGAACACTCAACAATAGGTCTTGTAATTACAACCGACGGCAGTATAAGCGATATACCACGTGAAGAATACGCCGAAGCAGAACGCAGGGTTATAGATGAACTTAAACAGATAAACAAACCTTTTATTGTATTGCTTAACTGTATGTATCCCGATTCGGACGAATCAGAAGAGTTATCGCAGGAATTAAGTAAAGAATACGGTGTTCCCGTCATACCCGTAAACTGTCTTGAACTTAACGAGGACGATATTAAACGCATACTCTCCCGTGTACTCTATGAATTTCCCGTAAGAGAGATATGCATAAATTTCCCACGTTGGATTAACACCCTTCCCGTAGACCATTGGCTCCGCTCCGACCTTACACAGTCAATAAAGCAGTCCGCTATGGAAATTAAACACATAAGGGATATTAACTGTTTTGAAAAAGCATTCTCTGACAGTGAAAACGTAGACGGTGTAAAAACAGACTTTATAGACTTAGGGTACGGCAGTGCAAAAATAAGCATTGACGTTAAAAAACCGTTATTCTATAAAGTCCTTGCTGAAACCACCGGTCTTAATATTGCAGACGAACAGGAACTTATGACAAGCATATCCGAACTTGCAAAAATCAAAGCCGACTATATGCGTGTTAAAGACGCTCTTGACGAGGTGGAGGCTACGGGTTACGGAATAGTAATGCCGTCTATCGAAGAACTTACCCTCGAAGAACCCGAAATCGTAAAACAGGGTGGCAGATACGGGGTAAGGCTCAGAGCATCGGCACCGTCCATTCATCTTATGAAAGCAAACATTACTACCGAAGTAAGCCCTATTGTTGGCACCGAAAAGCAGTCGGAAGACCTAATTATGTACCTGCTTGACGAATTTGAAGAAGACCCCGTTAAAATTTGGGATTCAAATATATTCGGCAAGTCACTCCACGAACTCGTAAACGAAGGATTGCATACAAAACTTGCCCGTATGCCCGTAGATGCGAGAATGCGTGTACAGGAAACCATCGAGCGTGTTATAAACGACGGTTGCAACGGGCTTGTTTGTATAATACTTTAATTCCTTATTATTTAATTTCACTTACTTTTTCGCCGTTTGCCACCTTTTCGGCATACTTTAAAAGTTTCTTTACGGAAGATGACGAAACCTTGCCCATAGGCTCACTATTTAAGGAATACTGATACTTTGTTTCACTTGTCTTGTCAAAATCTATATTGACATTTCGTCCGTCTTTAAACGAGAAAATCAGTTTTACGGTATCATTTTTAACAGCGTTATCGGTTGTATAATCAAGACAATTTAGTGATACTACGTACTGATAGAAATTCTGGAAACTTGTACAGTCAATTTTCTTGCCGTTATAGGTTATTTCATATTTGTCATCGTTATTCTCGTCTTCTTCAAGTGCTTTTATTCCGAAAGTATAATTACCTACCGTGAGCGAAGAAAGGTCATTAATTGAATAAAGGCATACCATTGATGAATAATAAGACGTTGCACTTCCTTTGACGATACTCTCAATTGTGGACGCACCCACTTTATATATGAGATTACCCTCGTTACACCAAGCAGCATAATCTCCGTCAGACTGCATTTTAAACTTGTAAATTAGTTCTTTTGACAAAATTTTCATACTAAGTGTAAGTTCGGGATTATCAAGACCAAAAGAATTTAAAGCCTTATTTGAAGTGTCATACGAATACGCACCGCTTACCGCTATACCGTTTTGGAACATTTGCATAAGCTTATCAACGTTATCCG
>CALGCE010000241.1 GCA_937884625.1 uncultured Clostridia bacterium | reverse complement strand
AGGGCAGAAGAATATGTTTCAACCGAAGGAGTTGCACTTGCAAGGCAGGTAAGCCCTTTATGGTACGCCGTACGGAACAACGCTATATCCCTTGCGTGAAATCTGGGTGACTTTTCTGATTTATAGGTATGTTCCTGCTCTTCGTCGATTATTATAAGTCCCAAATCGTCAAACGGTGCAAATACGGCACTTCTTGGGCCTATCGCAACGGTTGCTTTACCTTGCTTTATCCGTTTGTATTCGTCCATTCTCTGACCTAATGACATAGCACTGTGAAACACCGCTATTTTATTGCCGTATCGGGTTGTAAATATCTCTATCATTTGAGGTGTCAGTGCTATTTCGGGAACCATTACTATAACACCACGACCGCTATCGCAAACCTCGTCAACAAGTTTTAGATAAACCTTTGTTTTACCGCTTCCCGTAACACCGTATAGAAGTGCCGTTTCACCAATTTTTGAGTTTAGTTTTTCTTTGAGCCCCCAAAACGCATTTTGTTGTTCGTCTGTCAGGTTTATCGGTTCTCTCTTATCAACCTTTTTTAGTCGGTAGGGGGTTCTGAATTCTTCCTTTTCGAAACTGACAAGTATCCCTTTTTGCTCTAAACTGTTAATAACCGATACCGTAACGCCCGTAAAGTACTGTATTTCCCTTACGCTAACACTGCCCATGCTTAAAACCAACTCGGCAATCTCTTTCTGCCTTGCGGTAAGTTTTATATTTTCGGGTATGATGTCGTCCTTTATTCGTACCCATTTTCTCGTAAGGTCTTTCATTCGCCTACTTGGAACGCAGGTAGTAATAACCGCCTGTTTTTTTTCAAGGCTTATAAGTGCACCACATATATCGGGGAATATCTTGTTTATCTTTTCCTGCGGTACCTCGCCTGCATTTTTTATGTAGTTTAAAATCTCTTTTTCGCTTTCGTCTAAAAGTGACTCTGAAATAAATTCATAATTTACACTGTAATAATTTTCGAGTTTAAATTTAAGTCCGACAGGCAACATACAATTTATTGCGTCAAAATAGGTACAAAATATATGCGTGTGCATATATTCGCAGAGTTTCAGCATTTCGTCCGACAAAACAGGCTCTTTATCGGTAACACCCGATATACTTTTGGTTTTACTTTCATCGACTTCGGTATCACCGTTTACACACAGTATCATACCCTGTTTATTGGTGTTTCCTCTTCCAAAGGGTACGGTTACCCTGCAACCCGACCTTGCAACAGACGAAAACTCATTTGGGATAATATAACAATAACGCTTATCAAATGAGCCGGAAGCCCCGTCTATTACAACATCTGCTACCGTACATTTCATAAGCGTCACCCTTTATAACTTTAAAATCAAATAAGATTTTTGTCTGCCGCAAGTTTATTTATCGCTATACTGACCGGTTTTTCTATTAAAATTTCCTCTTTTTTTTCAGCCTGTGACGATATATTTCTTGCACATTTTGCAACGTCCGTTACAAGACGGTAACGGTTATCGTAATTTTCAATCAACTTTCCTATTGCGGGATTTAACATAAGTAAACATTTCCTTTCAAAATAATCAGTTGCAAAGTACGTCGTTAATAAGCGTACCTTGACGGTCTAGTTTAAAACGGTCTGCTTTTATTACAGTAACAACATTACGTACCGCATCATCAAGAACATCATTTACAACTATGTAATCGTATTCACTAGCACATGCAATCTCACGCAGAGCCTCATTTATACGTTTATCTACGGCTTCTTGGCATTCGGTTCCTCTGTTACTCAATCTTTGCTTTAATATATTCAAAGACGGTGGCATTATAAAAATACTTACCGCATCTTTTATTTTTTGACGGATTTGCCTTGCACCGTTAACATCTATCTCGGCTATCATATCCCGTCCCGACATTAAACATTCTTCCACAGGTGCTTTCGGTGTTCCGTAATAATTGTCTACAAATATATTATGTTCCAAAAACGCATCGTTTTTAAGCATATCTTCAAACTGCTGTACCGAAATAAAGTTGTATTTTTCGCCCTCGACTTCTCCTGCTCTCATAGGTCTTGTAACAGACGAAATCGAAAAGGCTATTTCAGGACACATCTTAAATATCTCTTTTAAAACCGTATCCTTTCCCGAACCTGACGGACCGGAGATTAAAAACAGTCTGCCTCTATTCATCCTCTATATCACCTAAATCTACTTCGCTTCCGCCGTCTAATCTGTTAGCAAGGGTTTCCGCTTGAAGATAGGTTAAAATGATATGGTCACTATCGGTTACGATAACCGCACGGGTTCTTCTTCCGTGGGTAGCGTCGATAAGCGTTCCACGTTCTTTGGCGTCCTGTATAATACGCTTTATCGGTGCCGATTCAGGGCTAACTATCGCTATCATTCTTGATGCAGAAACCAAATTACCAAATCCAATGTTTACAAGTTTCATATTTGACGTCCCTTTCAAATATTATTCTACGTTTTGTATTTGTTCTCTTATTTTTTCAATTTCTGACTTTATATCCACTACTGTATGTGCTATTTCAATATCTTGACATTTTGAGCCGATGGTATTGGTTTCTCTGTTCATTTCCTGAACAATAAAATCAAGTTTTCTGCCTACCGCCCCGTCTTCATCTAAAAGCCTTTTCAGTTCGGTTATATGACTGCGTAGCCTTACTGTTTCTTCGGCAACGGCTATCTTGTCTGCAAATATTGCCGTTTCGGTAAGCAACCGCTGTTCGTCTATGTTAACATCGCCGATTAATTCTTTTATCTTCTCTTCTATTTTTTCTCTGTATTCTCTTACCGTCTGCGGTGAGCGTTCCTCAATAAACGATACCTTATCAAGTATATATTCTGCTCTGCCTGTCACGTCATCGGCAAGACGTCCGCCCTCCGACTGTCTCATTGCAATAAATCCGTCAAGGGCACTTCCTGCAACCTTTAATACAGCCTCACTCAAAACTTCCTCATCGACATTTCTGCGTCTTACGGTAAAAATCTCGGGATTTGATGCTATGGTAGATGCCTTAACATCATCCTTTAAACGGTACTGTTTTGCAAAATCATGCAACGCCGAAATATATGCGTCGGCATATGCTTTGTTAACGGTAAGTTCAATTGGGTTTTCCGACATATCCTCAATAAATACCGCAACCTCGACTTTGCCCCTCGATATTCTCTTCTGACACAATGTTTTAAGTTTTTCGTCTAAAAACATATATGCTCTGGGTATTCTTGAAGAAAACTCGAAAAACTTATGATTAACCGATTTGATTTCAACAGTAATCTCAAATTGAGATATACATTCTTTTGCTCTGCCGAAACCGGTCATACTCTTAACCGTACTGCTCATCTCCCAAAGTCTGTTAAAAAACTACAATAGTTCATAATATTATAACAAATATAGTACCAAATGTCAAGGACAGCCCTTTATTCCTTATTGAAATCTTCAAGTATTAAATCTTTGTTTTTTTCGAGTGCCCAGGTTATGTTCCATTCGCTTGTGAAAATCAGCAGATTATTACCCTTAAAATCCTGTACCCATTTAGTATCGGAGGTAAGATTGAGCGACTTTACATCAATGTCTTTATTTCCTATCCATCTTATATACTGAAACGGCAGGTCGTTTCTTATAACGTCAACCTTATATTCGTTTTTAAGCCTGTATTCCAAAACCTCAAATTGCAATACACCTACAACACCTACGATAACCCTTTCCATACCTGTATTGGGTTCGTGGAATATCTGTATTGCACCCTCTTGTGCTATCTGTTCTACGCCCTTTACAAACTGTTTTCTTTTAAGACTGTCTATTTGTTCAATCATTGCAAAGTGTTCGGGTGCAAATGTAGGAATACCCTCAAACTCAACCTTATGTTTGATATCGCATACGGTATCGCCTATTGAAAAAATACCGGGGTCAAATACACCTATTATGTCGCCTGCGTAGGCTTCGTTTATTATCTGTCTGTCCTGTGCCATAAGTTGTTGCGGTTGGGACAGTCTAAGTGACTTTCCGCCTTGGACGTGGTAGTATTCTTTATCACGCTCAAATTTTCCTGAACATATACGCATAAAGGTCATACGGTCACGGTGAGCCTTATTCATATTCGCCTGAATTTTAAACACAAAAGCGGAAAAGTTTTCGCCCGACGGGTCTACTTCTCCTTCTCTTGTATTTCTTGATATCGGCGGAGTAGTCATCTTTAAAAAGTTTTCAAGAAACGGCTCGACACCGAAATTTGTCAGTGCAGAGCCGAAGAAAACGGGGGTAAGTTCGCCCTTTCTTACCTTTTCAATATCAAAGTCAAAACTTGCACCGTCAAGCAGTTCTATTTGGTCTACAAGGTCGGCTCTTTGATACTCGCCTATCAGTTCGTCAAGTTTTTCGGTATCGGTAATGTCACACTCGACTGCACTAAGTCTCTCCTGACCTTTATGATGTTCGTTAAAGGTCATTATCTGACGGCGTTCTCTGTCAAACACGCCTTTGAAACTTACACCGCATCCGATAGGCCAATTGATAGGATAAGTGCCTATACCAAACTCCTTTTCAAGTTCGTCAAGAAGTTCAAACGGGTCACGGGCTTCACGGTCAAGTTTATTTATAAAGGTAAATATCGGTATATGACGCATAGCCGTTACCTTAAAAAGTTTTCTTGTTTGAGGCTCTATACCTTTTGCGGCGTCTATAACCATTACCACGCTGTCCGCCGCCATCAGTGTGCGGTAGGTATCTTCGGAGAAGTCCTGATGTCCCGGTGTGTCGAGAATATTTATACAATACCCATCATATTCAAACTGCATTACAGACGAAGTAATAGAAATACCTCTTTGCTTTTCAAGTTCCATCCAGTCGGATACGGCGTGTTTTGCCGTTGCCTTACCTTTTACCGACCCTGCGGTTTGTATTGCACCTCCGTAAAGCAGTAACTTTTCGGTAAGTGTTGTTTTTCCTGCGTCGGGGTGGGAAATTATGGCAAATGTTCTTCGCCTGTTTATTTCATCTTTTAAGGACAATGTTTTCTACCTCGCTAAATATAAATAACTACAAGATTTTATCATAAATATATAACTTTATCAAGTGTTCGGTTTAAAAACTTCTGCCTGAACCTCCGCCACCGAAACTGCCTCCGCCACCGCTGAATCCACCACCGGAGCCAAAACCGCCGTTGCCGAAACCTCCGCCACGAAATCCACCAAAGCCTCCCGGACCACCGAAGAAGAAAAATCTGCCTCTGAAAAATATATTAATAACAATTATTATAACAATGATAATTATTATCATAATCAGGTTTGCAATCGGAGAAGTCTCATCGGTTTCTTCTGGAAGTTCGTCTGCGGGGGTATAGCCCTCTTCGGGTTCAATATTATATTCTATATAAACTTCGTTTACAACGGCTTTATATACCGATAAAATGCCTTGTGAAAAATCATCTTTTGAAAGATAGGGGATAGCATAGGTGTCTAACAGACGTCCCGTTTTACTGTCGGGCAACGCACCTTCAAGACCGTAGCCTACCGCAATATAAATATCCCTGTCATCACTTGCAAGGAGTATTAAAACACCGTTATCATTCTCTTTACTTCCGATGCCCCATTTTCTTCCGAGTTCCAATGCATATTCGGATATTTCCTTACCGTTTGTGGTCTTTACCGTAGTGGCTACCACCTGTGCACCCGTCTTTTCATAAAGTGCGACACCGTAGGAATATATACTGTCTTCATCCTTTTTATCTAAAACGTCTGAAAAGTCGTTTACAAAAAATCTGTCGGTCGCATCAGGATAGGCGGAAGTTTTAACGCTCTTGCCGTTACAGGATGATGAAAAAATACTTATTGCTATTATCAGTATAATAAGAACGGCAGTAGCAAGTGCCGCAAAGGAAAAATTACCCTTTGTTTTTTTCATTAGTCAAACGAAACCTCCGGTACGGATGAACTTGAACTGTCCGCCTCAAAGTAATCTGCTTTATCAAAACCGAAAATCCCTGCTATAATGCTGTTTGGGAAACGCCTTACGGATACGTTATATGACTTTGCAGAGGCGTTGTAATCCCTTCTTGCGGTGGCAATTCTGTTTTCGGTTCCTGCAAGTTCGTCTTGAAGTGCTCTATATTGCTCGTTTGCTTTAAGTTCGGGGTATGCCTCGGTTACGGCGTTTACCCATACTGAAATAGCACCGTCAAGTTGACTTGCCGCTCTTTGTTGCTGCGATACGGTAGATGCATTCATAACCGCACTTCGAGCATTAGTTACTGCCGTATAGGTTTCCTTTTCATAGTTGGAATAACCCTTAACGGTAGATACGAAATTAGGAATTAAATCTGCACGGCGTTGGAGTTGTGTTGATATAGCGGACTGTGCATCTTCTACCGCTTCGCTCTTTTCAACAAGACCGTTATAGCCTGAAACAATTGCTATTATCAACAAAACTATTACTGCTATTACCGCTACGATTATTACTGTACTTTTCTTTTTCATGATTTTTTACCTCACTATTGTTTATTATTTATTTTTGCTCGTCAAGAGTAAGTGAAAAACTTTCCATAAATTCATCAAGGAAGACTTCCGCTTCGGGGAGATTTAGTTTGTGTATAGCATTCCTTGTGGATTTTTCCGCATCGACAAACTCTTTATTACCCATATTGCGTTCCTCAATGCATTTTGCAAGGGCAGACAATTTATCAGCCGCTTTAATAAGTTTTTTCGTTTCGTCGTCTACGTTATATAACGGTCGGTATTCATCCTGCAAATCCTCGGGCAATAATGAGATTAACTGCTCGTCTGCA
>CALGCE010000240.1 GCA_937884625.1 uncultured Clostridia bacterium | reverse complement strand
CAACTCGCATCTGCCGATCATTTGGCGTCAGACGCCCAATTCTCAAGCGCCAATCCGGGAATGCGGGAAAAATGCGACACGTTGTTCGTCACCAAAACACAACCCTCCGTCAGGGCGTTGGCCGCAATCAATGCGTCCATAACGCCAATTGTCTTGCCGACCTTGTCCGCCTCATAAACGAGTTTTCTTACGTCGCCTACAAACGGTGCTATTCCGTCACGCCAGGACATCATTTTATTAAACAATTCATCAGCATCAATTTTTGGTTTATGATATAAATTTTCTATCATTATGTTTTTGACTTCAAGCACACGTGCTATTTTTTCTTTAAGTGATTCTTCGTCAAAAAGTTCGCAGACCTGAAAACCTATTTTTGCATATTTATCGGAATAAAACGGTGCTATGCCAGACTTTGTTGAGCCAAAACTTGCCTTGCCGAGCCTTTCTTCCTCATACACATCAAACAAAACGTGATACGGCATTACCATCTGACACCGCTCTGAAATCATAAGTTTGGGTGTGGGAACGCCACGGGATACAACCTCGTTATACTCCTTTAAAAGTTTATCGACATCAAGTGCTACGCCGTTGCCTATACAGTTTATAACACCTTCGTTAAAAACGCCCGACGGAAGTGTATGCAACGCAAACTTGCCGTACTTGTTCTTTATAGTATGACCTGCATTTGCACCGCCCTGAAATCTGACTACAATATCGGCATCTCCTGCGAGCATATCGGTAATTTTACCTTTACCCTCATCGCCCCAATTTGCACCAACGACTGCTTTTACCATAAACAATTACCCCATTCAAGATAAAATAAACAAAATTACAATATATTATACAATAATTACTTACCTATTGCAAGGATTTTAAGAAAAGAAATTTAACAATGTCCCGTTATTTTTTACCGCAAAATAAAGCGGTATTCCAAGACCGAAACACACCGTAAATTCGCCCAAAGCAACTAAGAGTGCAGAAAGTATAAAACTTACCGCCGTCGCCGTACCCTCGGTAAAGAAAAACGCTATCTCAAAACCTACTATTAAGGCGTTTACCACAACGGGGGCTAAAAATGAAAGAAACGGAATACCTAAAAATTTTATTTTTTTAAGATAATATGTAAGCACCGATGCCAAAACGGTGGCAAGTGTGCCGAATACCATATCAATGGGATTAAACGACGCTATATTGGATATGAAACACCCCACCGCAAGTGCAGGGATTGACACCGTACCGAATACGGGAAGTATGGTCAGTGCCTCCGATATGCGAAACTGCACACCAAGATATGCAAGACCGAAAAGGTTGCTGAAAAAGGTAAGTCCTACATAACACGACGCTATGACCGCACCCGTCACTATGTATCTGATATTTTTCTTTGCGTTCACTTTTTGTTCTCCAAAAGTTTTTTATAGTATGATACCGCCAAGGCATCGCAACGCTCGTTTTCCTTATGACCTGAGTGCCCCTTTACCCATTCGATATCGACTGTGTGAACACTGAGCAAATCTAAAAGTTTCTGCCAAAGTTCAGTGTTAAGGGCAGGTTTTTTATCCGCCTTTTTCCAGCCGTTTTCCTGCCAGGACTTCGCCCAACCTTTTGAAATACCGTCCGACACATATTTTGAATCCGTAACTATATGTACCCTGCACGGTTCTTTCAGTGCGGAAAGTCCCTTAATTACCGCCGTAAGATCTTGTTGCAGTTCCAGAGCTGCGCCGCGACGAGCTTCCGCCCTCCGCCGCAGAGCGGGCAGCGGCACCCCTCCGCGAGGAGGAGCGCGCCGCCGGCCATGAGGATCGCTGCCCATCCGCCGGGTCCGGGATTACCCGAACATGCACCGTCGGTAAATAACTCAACATATTTTTGCATATATTATCAATACCTCCGATAACTGCCTATAACCTTACCCAATATGTACGGTTCTTTGGGATAAATCGGTGAAAAGTCGGGATTTTCAGGCATAAACACAACACTCTTGTCACTCTTTATCAAAAGGCGTTTTACCGTTGCACTGTCGCCGTCCATACCGATTATAATATCTCCGCTTTTGCAAGGAGCATTTTTATCGGCTACTACTATGTCGCCGTCAAGAATACCTGCGTCCCTCATGCTAAGTCCCACTACTTTAAGTGCAAAAAGTCCCTCGGAGTCTTTTGCGGGATACGGTATATAGTCCTCTATCTGCTCGACGGCAAGTATCGGTGTTCCTGCCGTAACCTTTCCTATAAGCGGTACCATTGAGGAATCGTACTCATTTTCAAGGCGTATTGCCCTTGAATATCTTGCGTCCCTTACTATATAGCGTTCCTGTTCAAGCACATTTAAAATACCGTGTACGGTAGAGGTTGATTTTATACCCGTAGCCTCACAAATTTCTCTTACTGTCGGCGGAATGCCCGAAGAAAGTTTTTTAACTAAAAATCTGTAAACGTTCTCCTGTTTTTCGGTAAGCGGTTTTTTTGACATAGTTCCACTCCTTGCGAACATTTATTCGTTTTTATTATAACACTCATTCAGGCCGCTTTCAAGACCCACTTTTAGTAAAAAATATTTCTTTTATTCCAAGTGCCGTTAAAAAGGCACCGAAAATATAGGCGGTAATGTCGCCACCTATTAAATTTGTAACAAAAATTCCGATTAGAGCACCAAGCAGTCCGCCTAATGCTATTGGCAAGGTTATTTTCCATTTTATTTTCTTTTTTACAGCGTAAATAATTACCGCTATCAGTCCGATAGGAATGAAAAACAGTAGATTTATCCCCTGTGCTTCGAGTTGGGAGGCCTTTGTAAATACGGCAAGATATATAATTAAAACGGCTCCTCCGCCAAGTCCCATAGCACCTATAATGCCCGATAAAAGCCCTGCTATGAGGGCAATAATATTCATCTTAAAAGCAGGCGTACACCTGCATATACCATAAAACCGCCGAATATTCTTTTAAGCCAGACGGGTGATATTTTTTTAATAATAACCGTTCCCAAAAGTGAGCCTAAAATACCCGTAGGAATAAAGTTAAAGCTTTGGGAAATATCAACGTAATCCTTTATAAGGTACAAAACCGCACTCAAAACGGTTATCGGCAGGATTACCGCAACTGCATTCGCATGAGCACTTTTTTGGTCAAGTCCCAATTTTTTAAGAAGCGGTACCGCTATCATTCCGCCGCCTGCTCCGAGCATTCCGTTTACAACTCCCACAACAGTACCGAAACCCGTTGCAATCAGTGTTTTTTTGGTTTTTTCTTTCATTTTATCACCGAAAAAGTATATTATTTATATTTTAATCAAAAAAACACTTCTAATTTATAGCAATATTTGGTATAATAAAGATTAATTAAGGTGGTACTCGTATGAATATTGTAATAGACGGCTTAAATATTGAATACGAAGATATGGGAAACGGTATACCCGTACTGTTGCTTCACGGTTGGGGGTCTTCTTTTGACGTTTATAAGGGCGTTATTAACGCACTTTCAGACCGTTGCAGATTGGTTGCAGTAAACTTTCCGGGTTGCGGAAACAGCGAAGTTATGAAAAACGCCTGGACGCTTGATGATTACTGTGATTTTACAGTAAAATTCATAAAAGCAATCGGTCTTGAAAATCCAATACTGATAGGTCATTCTCACGGTGGCAGGGTAATTTTAAAACTTACGGCGAGTGGTATGCTTAATCCGCCGAAAATAGTTCTTCTTGACTCTGCGGGACTTATTCCTAAAAAAAGTTTTGCACAAAAGTCGAGGGCAAGGCATTTTAAAGAAATAAAGACGGTCTTAAATTTTCCGCTGATAAATAAATTTTCTGCACCCTTGCTTGACAAAGCACGAAAACATTACGGCTCCGCCGACTATAACTCGGCTCCTCCCGTTTTAAGGCAGACGCTCGTCTCCCTTGTAAATACCGATTTAAGGGATATTTTACCGAATATCAAGTGTCCGTCACTGCTTATCTGGGGCGAAAATGATACCGCAACACCGCTAAGTGATGCCAAAATTATCGAAAATCTTATTCCCGATGCAGGACTTTGCGTAATAAAAGGAACGGGGCATTATTCTTTCTGCGAAAAATCTTATGAGGCGAACGCCATTCTCCGCAGTTTTATAAAATAGGAGGTTTTGTATGGATTTGATTATTTTTTTTAGTCTGGTTTTTGTTTCCTGTTCGGCGGTTTGCTCACTTTACAAACAAATTCAGATGTTACAGCAAAATTCCTATTTTCCATCAAGATATTTTAAATGGCTTAAAACCGCCTATGTTTTAGAACTTGCACTCTGTTGTATTCTTTACTGTGCGGTGTCTTCCCTTTATCTGAAAAGCACAAATGTACTGTTACTTGTAATTTTTATTTTTCTTTTTGCCGTCAGGCTTATTCTTGCATTAAATACGAGAAAAAAATCTATAAAGAAGTTGGTATTTACCGCAAGGGTAAAAAGACTTTTTTTAACCGCAATTATTTTATTTGCTCTGTTAATCGGCGTTTATGTAATAACGCCAAACACCCTTGCAGGTGAAATTTGTTTGATGATTTGTATTATGCTCTCGGTTGTAAGTCCACTTGCGGTATTTGTAATTTGGGGGATTACATACCCGATAGAAAAAGCCGTATCAAATTGGTATGTAAACGATGCAAAGAGAATTTTAAGGGAGCATAAAAATTTAACCGTAATAGGAATTACGGGCAGTTACGGAAAAACAACAACCAAATTTATACTAAACAGAATTTTAAGTGAGAAATACAATACCGTCTGTACACCGCAAAGTTTCAAC
>CALGCE010000239.1 GCA_937884625.1 uncultured Clostridia bacterium | reverse complement strand
TCAAGAACTGATAATGCTATTTGTAAAAATGAAAATAAACCAACTAAACCATAAGATTCCATTCCAAGATATTTAATATAAATTGGTTCAGAACTGATGATGACGGTAACTTCTTGTGGCCCGGTTTTGGAGACAATATGCGTGTTCTTAACTGGATTATTGACCGTTGCGAAGGCAGAGCGGATGCAGTTGAGCCCGCTATTGGTTATGTTCCGAAACCCGAAGACATCGACCTTACCGACCTTGATATGGATATGGATACACTAAAATCCATTCTTAAAGTTGACAAAGCAGTTTGGTTAAAGGAAGCAAACGAGATTGAGGAACACTATAAGAAATTCGGCGATAAACTTCCGAAAGAATTGCGTAAGCAGTTAAGCGATTTAAAAAACAATTTAGCATCTATGTAATTTTATTTTTAAAAAATGCAGTCGATGGTATCATCGGCTGTATTTTTCATATTTAATTGCAAAAAATATCAGTATAACATTTTATTATGACTAAAATAATGCCAAATTTTAGATATTTGTAACAAATACACAAATAAAAACTTTAAATTTATTGCATATTTTTTACAAAATTTCATTGAAAATATTTGATAACTATGATAGAATATTATAGTAGATGGGAAAATATACCTTTTAAAGCAGAAAGGATTTAATTTATCAATGAATAATTACTTTGATGATTTTAATTGCTCAATAAAGAGTGATACTTATAAATATTTAGGTTCATTTATTAAAGGGAATAAAGTCACTTTCAGGGTATGGGCTCCAAATGCCGTATCGGTAAGTGTGGTAGGCGATTTTAATAATTGGGACAATGATAAAAACTATATGAATTTAATATCCGGCGGTGTATGGGAAACAGAAATTGACGGTATTAAAATTTATGACTGTTATAAATATGCAATAAAGTCTTCTGACGGCAGGGTTACTCTTAAAAGCGACCCTTATGCAAGGCATTTTGAAACCGCACCCAATAATGCATCAAAAATCTATCAGGACGGCAATTTTGATTGGTCTGACGGGGAATGGCTTGCACAGAAAAAAGAAAAAAACATATATGAGTCACCCGTTAATATATATGAGGTTCATTTAGGCTCTTGGAAACGATATGAAGACGGCAACACCTACGATTATGTAAGTTTGGCAAAAGAACTGTCAAAGTATGTCAGTAAGATGGGTTATACACACGTTGAATTAATGCCCGTGACAGAGCATCCGTTTGAGGGCTCTTGGGGTTATCAGGTAACGGGTTATTTTGCACCCACTTCCAGGTACGGTACACCCGATGATTTTAAGCAGTTTGTCGATATAATGCATAAAGCGGGAATAGGTGTAATACTTGATTGGGTACCTGCACATTTTCCGAAAGACGAGTTTGGTCTTTACAAATTTGACGGCGGTCCATGTTATGAGTATGCCGACACAAGAAAGGGCGAACATAAAGAGTGGGGAACGGCAGTATTCGATTACGGCAAACCGCAGGTAATGAGTTTTTTAGTATCAAGTGCGGTATATTGGATAAAAGAATTCCATATTGACGGGCTGAGGGTAGATGCAGTAGCGTCAATGCTTTATCTTGACTATGGCAGACAGGGCGGAGATTGGTTGCCTAATTCTTACGGTGGCAGGGAAAATCTTGAAGCGGTCGAACTGCTTAAACAGGTAAACATAGCGGCTTTTAATGCCGACCCGAAAGTTTTGATGATAGCGGAGGAATCAACTGCGTGGCCTATGGTTACAAAACCGCCTCACGACGGAGGTTTAGGATTTAATTTCAAATGGAATATGGGTTGGATGAACGATATGTTAAGGTATATGTCGTTAGACCCGCTTTTCAGAAAGCATAACCACGACTGTTTGACCTTTTCGTTTTTCTATGCCTTCTCCGAAAATTTCGTACTTCCCATTTCACACGATGAAGTGGTACACGGCAAATGTTCTATGATAAATAAAATGCCCGGTGAGTACGATGAAAAGTTTAATAATCTTCGTGCTTTTTATACCTATATGATGGCACATCCGGGCAAGAAACTTTTATTTATGGGGCAGGAATTTGCACAGTTTATAGAATGGAATTATGAACAGCAACTCGATTGGCTGTTGCTTGAATATGATACACATAAACAAATGCTCCAATTTGTAAAAGACCTAAATAAATTTTATTTAAAAACCAATGCTTTTTGGGAAATAGATTATTCTTGGGAAGGTTTTTCATGGATTTCTAATGATGATAATTCACAAAGTATAATATCGTTCAGGCGAATAGACAAACAAGGTAATGAGATAATATGTGTATGCAATTTTGTGCCTGTTGGCAGAAGTGATTACCGTATCGGTGTACCGAGAAAGGGAAGTTACCGTCAGGTATTTTCAAGCGACCTTAAAAAGTACGGCGGTAAAAAAATAAAGTTTATGTGCTTCCTCGGATGGGACTAAAAAATTTTTTTCGGGTT
>CALGCE010000238.1 GCA_937884625.1 uncultured Clostridia bacterium | reverse complement strand
CTGATCCGATAAACAAAAACAAGCATAATTAAAAATACGATGGAGGAAGCTGTTTTTACAGCTTCCTTTCACCGTTAGTAAGGAAGATAAAATATATAGTGGGAAAGAGTCTGTTTATTGCAGAAAAACCGTCTGTGGCTCAGGAATTTGCCAAAGCCTTAGGCGAAAATATGTCAAGGGGCAATGGCTTTTTGGAATCGGAGCATTATGTGGTCACCTGGTGTGTTGGTCATCTGGTCACCATGAGCTATCCCGAAGCCTATGATCCCAGACTGAAATTCTGGCGGCTTGATACGCTGCCTTTTATTCCGAAAGAGAAAACACCGCACGAATAAAGAGAATGTCGGCGGATATAACCAAACTTGTGAATAATCTTGTTGGGAGGGCAAACCGCAGAATGTCATCAAGACTTGCAGAACTTGGAGAATGCAAGGATAGAGATAAACTGCGTATCTACGGCGAACTTATAAAGGCAAATATGCACCTGATTGAAAACGGAAGCAAAAAGGCGGTCGTACAAAATTATTATGATGAGGATTTAAAATCGGTTGAAATACCGCTTAATCCTACCATTAGTGTATCGGCAAACACAAATAATTATTTTAAGGAATATAAGAAAAGTTATACCGCCGAACAGACCCTTACAAAACTCATTGAAAGTGACAAAAAAGAACTTTTATATTTAGACAGTGTGCTTGACAATATTGCCCGAAGCACAAGTGTTGCGGATATTGACGAGATAAGAAAAGAACTGAATGCTACGGGTTATATAAAAAAACAAAAACAAAATGGACATAGGGAAAAGAAAAGTATAAATTTAAAAGAATATAAAAGCAAAGAGGGTTACCGTATAGTCGTGGGTAAAAATAATCTGCAAAATGACTATATAACAACCGTACTTGCGAAGAAAAACGATATATGGTTTCACGTTAAGGGGAATGCAGGTTCTCACGTTGTTGTCTTTTGTGACGGCGGTAATGTCAGTGATGAAACGCTTGCTTTTGCGGCAACACTTGCAGCGAAGAATTCCAAATCTGCAAACTCTTCAAACGTTCCTGTTGACTATACGAGCATAAAATATGTAAAAAAACCGTCGGGTGCAAAGCCGGGTATGGTTATTTATACTACCAATAAGACCTTGTTTGTAACTCCAAAGGAGGAAATTTTGTGAAAATAGGCGTATCGACTTCCTGCTTTTATCCGCTCGAAACCGAAAAATCTTTGAAGGAAATAGGGGAAAACGGCGTTAAATATACCGAAATATTTTTTAACGCAAACTGCGAACTAAAACAGGAATTTGTAAATGAACTTATAAAGATTAAAGATTTTTACGGTATAGAAGTTTTGTCGGTTCATCCTACTATGTCGCTTGCCGAATCGTTTATGCTTTTCTCCTCTTATGACAGAAGATATGACGAGGGTATAGAGGACTATAAACGTTATGCCGATATAGCGTCACAGTTCGGTGCAAAGTATATTATTATGCACGGCGGTAAGGTAAATAACGTTATGGACGATGACGGGTATTTTGAAAGGTTTTATAAAATATCAAAAGAAGTAAATAAAAACGGCGTGTGGGTATTGCAGGAAAATGTGGCAAAATGCAGGGCAAACAGTCTTGATTTTTTAAGACGTATGTCGCAAAGTCTTAAAGATGACGCAAGATTTTGTATTGACGTAAAGCAGAGTATAAGAGGAGGTTATTCACCGTTTGATGCAGTAAAAATGCTTGGCAGTAAAGTAAAACATCTGCATATAAGCGACAGTAACGGTAAAGATGACTGTCTGTTACCTCTAAACGGCAATTTTGACTTTAACAAATTTTTCAAAACCGCTGCTAACTCGGGATTTTCTGATAATGCTGTTGTTGAAGTTTACAACAGCGCCTATAAAAACTATTCGGAAATTTTTAATTCCTTTGGAAAATTAATTAAGTTTACATAACAATAAAAAACAGTTGCAAAAAAAAGGTCTATATGATAAAATAATAGAAGTATAACTTACGCATTAATTGTTTTTTGTATGAGAAGAGGTTGTTTATGGCTGAGATATCTATTATGTATTTTTTACAACTTGCCGTAAGGCGAATTTGGATACTTATTATTACGGCTGTCTTGTGTGCCGGCGTTGCTTTGGGTTACTGTCAATTTATTGCGACACCTAGGTATCAGGCAAAGGCTTCGATAATTGTTACAAACGGTGCTATATTTGTTGATGCTTATTCAAAAGAAATATCAAGGGTTGACAGCGTAAGCGGTTCGGACATCAATTCGTCTTTGAGTTTATCTGATACGGTTATTGATATTCTTAAAACACCGGATATATATAAACAACTTAAAGGCAAAAATTCATATGCTGCAAAGTATAACCACGGCTCACTTATGGGTATGACAAGTATAGCAAAAAGGTCGGGTAACTCACTTTTTATTGATTTGTATGTTACGAATACCGACCCTAAAAAGGCTGTATCGTTGGTTAACGATTTTGCTGAACTATCCTGTGATTATATAATGGGATATATTCCTTATTCAAGTGCAAAAGTAGGTGCCAAGGCGGAAGGGGCGTCAAAAACATTCCCCAACAATTTCAAGACGGTTGGTATTGCAGCCTTAATAGGTGTGGCACTTGCGTACTTAGCAGTATATTTAATAGACTTAATGGATAAGGCGATAAAAGGCGAGGAAGATTTTGTTACACATTATGAAATTCCCCTTATCGGTGTAATACCGGATTTTGAGAACGGTATAATTTTGAAGTCGGATTATAACTATAAGAATAGGTGGTACGCTTCTAATGTCAAATAAAAAAGATAAAAAGTCTAAAAATGAAAAAGTAATGAATAAGAAGGGTAATACATCCACAGATTTATATAAGGACAGTCATTCGTCTTCCGATGTTAGGAGGGTTCCCTTTGCGATAGTTGAGTCATATAAATCCATAAGGGCAAATCTTATGTTTCAACTCGGCAAAGAGAACGGACGTGTTATTGCGTTTTCAAGTCCAAATGCAGGCGAGGGTAAGTCTACCACTGCTGTAAACATTGCAATTGCATTTTCGCAACTCGGAGATAAGGTGTTGCTTATAGATGCCGATATGCGTCGTTCATCGGTACATAAAAAATTGAGGATAGAAAATGAAAAGGGACTTTCAAACGTACTTGCAAAACTCGAAACATTTGAAGATTCCGTTGTTAAAGTCAATGATTATTTAGATGTTCTTACCGCCGGTAAAACTCCGCCAAACCCGTCAGAACTTATTGGCAATAAGAATTTTGATGCTCTCATTGAAACCGTAAAGCCTATTTACAGTATTGTTATTATTGACACACCGCCGATTGATATAGTTTCCGATGCTTTGCTTATTGCTCCGAGAACCGACGGACTAATACTAGTTGTGCGTGACGGATTTACTCCGCATGATACGATAAAACGTGCACTCGGTGCGTTAGAACTTGCCGAGATTAAAATATTAGGTGCCATTATGAACGGTGCCAATCCAAAGAATAATAAAAAGTATTCTTACCGTAAGTATTCGTACGGTAGCAGAGGCGTATATAATAAACGCAGTTACGGTCAAGGTAATTACGGGTATGGCTACGGCTACGGTCAAGGCGGTTACGGATATGGCTATGGATACGGTGGTTACGGATACGGTGGTTACGGCTACGGTTCAGTTCCCGATGACTTTGATGAGAATAATAAGGATAAGGAAAAAGACAAATAATTATTAAGTAAGGCGGAGGGTACTTTTATCTCCGCCTTGTTTGGCAATGTAAAGGAGAATATCAATGCATCTTTTAGATATACATTCACATATATTGCCTGCGGTTGACGACGGAGCAAGGGATATAGAAACGTCAATAGAATTGCTTAAAATGATGAAAGGGCAGGGCATAACCGATGTAATAGCAACCCCACATTTTGATGCGTCGGTGCATAATATTGATGAATTTCATTCGGTTGTAGAGTCTGCAAAAGGGCAACTCGAAACGGCAAAGTTAAACCTTGATTTGCCGAATGTTTTTTTAGGGTGCGAAGTATACTATTTTAAGGGAATAGGTAAAAGCGAGGGAATAAAATCGCTGTGCATTGAAAACACCCCGTATATACTTTTAGAACTTTATAATGCTCCGATAGAGGATAGTGTAATAAACGATATAAAAGGTCTTTATGATAATTTGGGATTAAAACCAATTATTGCACATATAGAAAGATATACGTGTGAAAAAGGATTTAAAAAACTTTTAGGACTTATAGAATATGGGACTTGTTTTGCCCAGGTAAATACGCTTTCGGTAGTACAACCGCCATATAAGCGTGTAGTAAGTAAACTTATAAAAAAGAATTATATTTCCTTTATTGCTACGGATACTCATTCTCTAAAACAGCGTCCGCCTATGATGGATAAGGCACTTGAAGAGATAGAAAAAGCATTCGGGGAAAAAACAAAAAATAAATTTATACAAAATAGCGATTACCTTTATAAAAGAATAACGCAGGCGAGTTTATGATAAGTAAGACGGTAGATATAAATACGTCAGGTACCCTAAAATATATAACCTTTCCGAAACTTACGAAATGCGGTGCCGTAAGGCACGTTTTTTCAACAAGGCTCGGTGGGGTAAGTACGGGCGACTTTTATTCTATGAATTTAAGTTTTCATAAGGATAGCCGTGAGTGTGTGGAGGAAAACTACCGCAGACTTTGCAGTGCCGTCGGAATAGATACATCGCATTTGGTGCTATCCCATCAAACCCATACAAGTAATGTAAGAAATGTTACAAAAGAGGATATAGGGATTGGTTTTGCAAGACCCGAATTCCACGATGTTGACGGGCTTGTAACCAACGAGAGCGGTGTTGCGATGGTAACACAGTATGCCGACTGTACGCCACTTCTTTTTTGCGACCCGATAAATCACGTTGCGGCAACTTCCCACGCAGGCTGGCGAGGTACGGCAAAGGGAATAGGTGCGGTAACGGTAGAAAAAATGGTTAAAGAGTACGGCTGTAATCCTAAAAATATAATCGTGGCGATAGGTCCTTGTATAAGAAAGTGCTGTTATGAAGTTGATACTCCTGTTTATGAGGAGTTTAAAAAAATGGGTATCGACTTAACAGATGTGTTTACAAGAAAAGATGATAATCACTTTATGCTTGATATGCAACTTGCAAATAAAAGATTGCTCATAAAAAACGGCATAAGGGAAGAAAATATTGATGTTGCCGATATATGCACCTGCTGTAATAGTGATGAAATGCATTCCCATAGAGCAACAAACGGGAAACGAGGCAATTTAGCGGCAATAATAGAACTTATATAACAAAATTAAGAACACCCCAAAGGAAAATCCCTTTGGGGTGAAATTTATGCCAAAAAGCAAATATTACTTATCAAAACTCGGGTTGAATGCGTAGAAGTTTTTACTGTCTAATCTATCAGTAGTTCTGCGTAACGCTTCACCAGAACAACAATGGTGAAATGCTTTTGCGACGTCATTTATTTTATATTTTCCACTTGATTTCAATGCTTTCTTTTGAGGCGGTTATGCGCTCTATCAGGCAGTCAACCACCGTGATTTTGTCGCTAACCGACAGTTCATCCCAATGCTCAAAATATCCGCTGATTTCATTGAGGCAGGTGCCAACATCAGGACATATGCTCATTTGCTTTATCCTCAC
>CALGCE010000237.1 GCA_937884625.1 uncultured Clostridia bacterium | reverse complement strand
GTGAGTCTGTCGATCGTGGTAGGTGTTTGGCTGCCCTTGAACATATCTTCTCTGGCGCCGGTAACTTTGGCGGCATAAAGCAGTTCGCAGGAACATTCGCTGCAATATACGGTTCTGCATAATACTGCACCGCAAGGGACAGGGCCCCGTAGTCCTTCGTTCCTGGGCCGGCCTGCATACGATAGGCCACTTCCTTCTGGACCATAACAGTCATGCTCTTAAAAGGCACACCGCTCTCCAACAGACCAATAATAATCGGAGTTGTAATATAATACGGCAGATTTGCACATACGCAAACGTCTTTACAGTCACTGAATTTTTCGGCAATCAGACCTTTAAGGTCAAGTTTCATAACGTCACCGAAAACGACCTCTACATTACTAAAATCTGCAAGTGTTTTATTAAGTATGGGCTTTAATCGCTCGTCAAGTTCTATTGCAACAACCCTTTTTGCCCTCTTTGCAAGTTCTGCCGTAAGCACACCCACACCCGGTCCTATTTCCAAAACTCCCGTATTTTCATCGCAAGACTCTTCTGCCATTTTAGGACATACGCTACTGTCAATTATAAAATTCTGTCCTAATGATTTTTTAAATGAAAAGTCCGCTAAACCGAGAAGTTTTTTTAATTCATTAATATCGGAAAGGTTCATAATATCTCCTTTTTTATTTTTATTTCATTATATTATATACTTTTTATTCTTTCAAGAAATTTTTAGTTGAGAAAAGTGTTTTTATATAGTATAATGATTATAATGATATTTATGGATGTGAATTATTTTGGATAACAGGTATTATGATAAAGTAATAGAGGAAATGAAACCGTTTTTTGATGAGCAGGGTTTCAAATGTGATAAAGACGGTGCTTTTTTAAATGACACAAAATCGGTTAAAATAAATTATGATGAAAACAGCCAAATGTATATTCTGCAAACTGCCGACATAAGCGACGGTACTGTGGGCGAATATACCAATGCTTCATCATTCCTTTTTGACGATTCTCAAACAGAAAAGGATGCTATGTCTGTCGGAATAGACTTTACCGAAACTTTAAGAAAAAACTTAGGTATAAAGAATAAAAGACCTGCTGTGTCGGGCAATATAGACCTGCCGACCGCACAAAAAGGCGACGCTTTAAATATTACGGGATTTACAAAAAAGGTCCTTGACGTATTTCCGCAGTATAAGGACACCTACAAAGAGCACGTTGCAAAATACGGTAATTTTCTTTATATCAATTTCTTTTCGTATACCCTTGTTCCGCAAATAATTACGGTTTTGAGTGAAAACAGTAAAAAGACTGTTAAAAAACTGTTTGAACTTTTGGAAAACGGGTACTTACAAGGCGATAAGGATACTGCAAATATAGTAGTAGCAGTACTTGCTGCCGCAATTATAAAGGACGAAAGCATTAAAACATCTGCATATACTATGCTTGAAAGCAATGCTCACTTTAAAAGTTCGGTTGAAGCCTTTATTCCCGTACTGACATCAAATAAGAAATTATTAAATTCATTAATAAAGTAAACGGAGGAATTATTTATGAACGCATTACTGATTATCATTATCGCAATTGTTGTTATACTGTTTTTCTCAAATGTACGCATAGTACCGCAGGCGACACAGTATGTAACGGAATTTTTAGGCAAGTACAAATCAACGTGGGACGCAGGTATACATGTAAAAGTTCCGTTTATCGAAAGAATTGCCAAAAAAATAACCCTTAAAGAGCAGGTTATAGACTCACCGCCTCAACCCGTTATCACAAAGGATAATGTAACAATGCAGATAGATACGGTAGTATATTTCCGTATATTTGATGCATGTCTTTATACCTACGGTGTAGTAAACCCGATAAATGCACTTGAAAACCTCACTGCAACAACACTTCGTAATATAGTAGGCGAAATGGAACTTGACGGAACACTTACTTCAAGGGATACCATCAATTCAAAAATGACCTCTATTTTAGACGAGGCTACCGACCAATGGGGTATTAAGGTAACCCGTGTAGAACTTAAAAATATTATACCGCCCGCAGAAATTCAAAATGCTATGGAAAAGCAGATGAAAGCAGAGCGTGACCGTCGTGAAACGCTATTACAGGCAGAAGGTCATAAAGCCGCCGCAATAACCCGTGCCGAGGGCGATAAGCAGGCAATGATATTAGAGGCAGAGGGCGAAAGGGATGCAAGAATAGCAAGAGCCGAGGGCGAAGCAAAAGCAATTTATCTTTCTAAAAAAGCGGAGGCGGACGGTCTTGCAGCACTGAAAGAGGCAGGTGTTGACGCCGCTGTATTGGAACTTAAAAAATATGAGGCACTTGTAAATATGGCAAACGGAACCGCATCAAAACTCATAATCCCGACCGATGCCGTAAACGCCGTTACAAGCAACACTATATTTTCCGAAACAACGGGGCTGGGCGATACCACAAAACCTGCACCGAAACCGCAAAAGGTTAAAAAGGCTGACGAATGTTGTGATAAATAAAATTTACCCGTCAAAGAGAAATCTTTGACGGGATTTTTCTATCCTTTTTTATTTTTTCTTGCCTTTAAAAAGTCCTCTAAAATTATTACGGCTGATACCGCATCAACAATTTGCTTTCGCTTTTTGCCCTTTGTATCGGTTATATTAAGGTAGGTATGAGCCGATACGGTGGGGCATCTTTCATCCCACATTTCAATACTCTTACCGCTTTTTTGTGAAATAAGTTTTGCAGTTTCCTCGCATTCTTTTGCTCTAAAACCGCTACTGCCGTCCATATTTTTAGGAAGTCCCACCACAATTAATTCGGCATTGTACTGCTCTGCCAAATCGCACAGTTTATCAACCAAACGCTCGTTATTATACTCCGTTATAACGGTTTTGGGAAATGCAAACTCCTCGTTTTTATCCGACACTGCAACACCCGTTCTCGCTTTGCCTAAATCAACCGACATTATTATCATTTACTATCACCGATAAAAGTATAACACAAATACCTTTAATTGGCAACAACTTCGTTTTTAAGTTCTTCCCCGTTAAAATATGCCCTGAAATTATCCATAGTGGTTTTGGCGATACCGTCAAGTGCCTCTTTCGTTAAAAACGCCTGATGTGACGTGACTATTACGTTAGGCATAGAAATTAGTGTGGAAAGGGTATCGTCACGAATAACCTCGTCCGATTTATCCTCGAAAAACAGCGATGCTTCTTCCTCGTAAACGTCAAGTCCTGCGGCACCTACCCTGCCCGACTTTATGCCGTTTATAAGTGCCGAAGTGTCAACTAACTGTCCCCTTGAAGTGTTGATAATATATACTCCCTTTTTCATTTTTGAAAGGGTTTCTTCACAGATTATATGCTTGTTATCCTTGGTAAGTGGACAGTGCAGAGATATTATATCGCTTTTTATAAGCAGTTCTCCCAAATCAACGTACTCACCGCAAAACTCCTCATTTTCATACGGGTCATAACCTAATATATTCATATTAAAGCCCTTGCAAATATCGGCAAAACATCTGCCTATTTTACCCGTACCTATAATTCCTACCGTTTTGCCGTTAAGGTCAAAGCCGGTAAGACCGTCAAGCGAAAAATTATGGTCACGTGTTCTTATATACGCCTTGTGAAGTTTTCGGTTTAACATTAATATCATACCCATAGTATGCTCGGCTATTGCATACGGAGAGTATGCCGGTACCCTTACAACCCTTACCCTGCCGAGTGCCGACTTTAAATCTACGTTGTTATATCCTGCACAACGCATAGCAATTACTCCCACGCCGTAATTATTCAGTGCGTCTATTACATTTTTGTCTATCGTATCGTTTACAAACGCACAAACACCGTCACAGCAGGCGGCTATACTTACGGTATCGGAATTTAACTTATTCTCAAAAAATCTTACGTTAATATCCTCGTCTGCAAATTTCTTAAAACTTGCAACATCATACGGTTTGGCATCAAAAAAAGCGACTGTCTTCAAAAAAAACATCTCCTGATTTTTCTTTTATTTTATTATTACACTCTTTTTAATGCATATACAAAACGCCGATGCAGTTTTGCATCGGCGTTTTAGTTTCTAGTATCTAGTTTTTAGTTTTTAGTAAAAATTTAATTTTATACGTGCATATAGGCTTGTTTCAAGCCTATATGCATATTCAAATACTTGCCTGATAACTTTATACTTATAGCATACAAATAATGCTATCGGTATAAGAGGTGAGATGATTGGAAAAAGGAACGTTAGGAGCAAGAATAAGAGAGGCAAGAAAACATCGTAATATGACACAAGAGGTTCTTGCAGAGAAAGCCAATATAGGCACTATTTATCTTGGTGAAATTGAGCGTGGTTTAAAAATGCCAAGCCTTAATGTATTGATAGAGATTATTGAAGCACTGAATATTTCAGCAGATTATCTGCTCCGCTTTGAGGTGTCTTCCGGCAAAGAGTATGTATTTGACGAATTGACATCAAAACTTGAAAAATTATCGCCTAAACAAAGAAAGACTGTTTCAGATATTATAGATGCATATATAACAAATCTATAATGGTTTAATATTTAAAATATCAATGTTGTAAACGACAGAAAAATAAGCAAGTTTTCAAACAACAAGCCGACGCTAAAA
>CALGCE010000236.1 GCA_937884625.1 uncultured Clostridia bacterium | reverse complement strand
CGGTCCAGTTCACATGATCCAGCAAATAACGTTGCCCGGCTTTATAACAGAGATTATCTGCTTTTATCAGCACCTTTTTTTCGGCAGAAAGATTAATACAGATGTGAGCAAATTATCCGAAATAAAACCTCCCGAAAATGACGGAGAAAGTATATTTATCTGTGCTTGGGGCGAAGTTTTCGGATTGGAAACACGTGAAGTTGATACAAAACGTGGCGGTAAAATGGTGGTTGTAAAGTTTTGTTTTAGTGACGGTACCAATTCATTTAATGCAACACTAAAAAAATTCTTTGACCCAAAATATTCGGATGATATGGAAGCGGATGCAAAGAATTTTATCAAAAGCATAAAACCGCTCAATAACGGCGTTTGCGTTGTAGTAAACGGCGACTATTCGTTTGACAGATGGACAAATGATTTTGTTGTTGATGTAAAATCACTTGCAACCGTTAAAAGATACGAACAAAAGGATAATTATGACGGCGAAAAAAGGGTAGAACTGCACTGCCACACTAATATGTCGGCAAAAGATGCGGTATCGAGTGCAGGAGATATTATAGACAGGGCGTATAAATGGGGACATAAGGCGATTGCAATAACCGACCACGGTGTTGTACAAGCGTACCCTGCCGCTGCCGCCGCCGTTTCAAAGATACGAAAACAAGGCGGAGAATTCAAGGTAATTTACGGCGTTGAGAGTTATTTTATTGATGATATAAGACATGATATTTCAAACCTTTCTTCCAAAGAAATAGGAAGAATGAGAAACCACCAGATTATACTTGTAAAAAATCTTGTAGGACTTAAAAATCTTTATGAACTTGTATCAGGTGCACATCTTTTCGATTTTCACGGCAAACCCGTAACACTCAGAAGTAAACTTGATACGCACAGAGAGGGTCTTATTATAGGTTCTGCCTGCGAGCAGGGAGAGTTTTACAGAGCGGTAGTAGACGGTAAATCCCACGAGGAACTTATAGAGATAGCAAAGTATTACGACTATCTTGAAATACAACCGCTTGGTAATAATGCGTTTATGGTAAGGGATAGCGTACTTCCCGATAAAACCGACAAAAAGACGGGGCAGGTAATACCCAACCGATTTAAGAATGTTACAAGCGATGAGGTTATAAAGGATTTTAACCGCAAAGTCGTAGAGATAGCAGATGAATTGTCTTTACCTGTCGTTGCTACGGGAGATGTCCATTTTCTTAAAAAAGAGGACGGAATAATAAGGCAGATAGTTATGGCAGGTCAGGGCTTTGACGATATAGAGTATCAAGCACCGCTGTACCTCAAAACTACCGAAGAAATGCTATGCGATTTTGACTATTTCGGCAGTCGTGCAAAGGAATTTGTAATTGATAATCCCAACAAAATTGCCGATATGATAAGCGATGACGTTATCCCCGTACCGAATGGCAACTATCCGCCCGTAATTGAGGGCTCCGACGATATGCTCCGTGACATTTGTTGGGAAAACGCACATAAAATTTACGGTGACACAGTACCCGAAATAGTGGAAAAACGGCTTAATAAGGAACTCAATTCCATTATTAATAACGGCTTTTCGATAATGTATATATCGGCTCAAAAACTCGTAGCGTACAGTGAAGAAAAAGGCTATTTGGTAGGTTCGAGAGGTTCTGTCGGCTCATCATTTGTTGCGACTATGGCAGGAATTTCGGAGGTTAATCCGTTAGCACCGCACTATGTATGCCCAAAGTGTCAGTACAGTGAGTTTTTTACAGACGGCTCGGTGGGCTCTGGTTTTGATTTGCCCGAAAAAGAATGTCCTAAATGTAAAACAAAACTTAACAGAAACGGTCACGATATACCTTTTGAAACGTTTTTAGGCTTTAAAGGAGATAAAGTTCCCGATATAGACCTTAACTTCTCCGATGAAGTACAAAACGATGTTCAGGAGTTTACAAAAACGCTGTTCGGTGCGGAAAATGTATATAAGGCAGGTACCATTTCTACCATAGCAGAGAAAACGGCGTTCGGCTTTGCAAAGGCGTATGCCGAAAAAATGAATATTACGCTCAGTTCTGCCGAACTTAACCGTCTTGCAGGATTGGTTGAACGTGCACAGGTAAAAACTACAACCGGTCAGCACCCTGCCGGTATGATAATAGTGCCAAAGGGTATGACCATTTACGATTTTTGCCCTGTACAGCACCCTGCCGATGACGTTAATTCGGATATAACCACAACACATTTTGATTTCCATTCTATTCACGATACCATTCTTAAACTTGACGAGTTAGGTCACGTTGTACCTACGACCTATAAGTATCTTGAAGAGTATTCGGGAATACCCGTAAATGATGTGTCTATGAGTGACCCTAAAATATACAGTCTGTTTACTTCAACCGATGCACTGGGTGTCACACCTGATGAAATTTATTCACAAACGGGTACATTAAGTCTACCCGAGTTTGGTACAAGACTTACCCGTGATATGCTTATAGACTGTAAACCGCAAAATTTTGCAGATTTGTTGCAGATTTCAGGTCTTTCACACGGTACTAACGTATGGCACGGCAACGCAAAGAGTTTAATTGATGACGGCACCTGTACCATATCCGAGGTTATCGGAACCCGTGATAATATAATGGTTTACCTTATACATCAGGGTATGGAAGAGGGTAAGGCCTTTAAAATAACCGAAACGGTGCGTAAAGGTCTTTATGCAAAGGGCAAGATTACCGAAGAAGATTGGAACGGTATGGCACAGGATATGCGTGATTTAGGCGTTCCCGAATGGTACATAAGCAGTTGTAAAAAGATAGAGTATATGTTCCCGAAAGCACACGCTGCGGCATACGTTATATCGGCACTCCGCCTTGCGTGGTATAAGGTGTACAAACCGCTTGAATTTTACTGTGCTTATTTTACCGCACGTCCCGAAGATGTTGATGTTGCCACTATAATTAAGGGCAAGGAAGCGGTAAGAAGTACTATGAACGCTATTACCGAAAAGGGCAAAGAAGCAAGTAAAAAGGAACTTGATATTTACAATAACCTGTTAATATTTAACGAAATGCTTTCAAGGGGCATCGAGGTTTTGCCGATTGATATAAGGTATTCCCACGCTATGAAGTATCTGCCCGAAAACGGAAAAATGCGTCTGCCGTTTGGTGCACTGTCGGGAGTAGGCGAAAAGGCGGCGTATTCTATATACGAGGCGGCAAAAAGGGGGGATTTTGTTTCCCGTGAGGATTTTGCAATAGAATCAGGTGTTTCAAAAACCATAATACAAAATCTTGCAGATTTGGGTGCCTTAAACGACCTGCCCGATACAAATCAAATATCAATGTTTTGATTTTTGAAGTCCAAAATACACTGATAAAGCGTATTTTGGACTTTTTCCATAATTTAACATAAAAAATTTCACGTTATTTTCAAAAAAAGGTTGCAATTTTGTAACTTTTATGTATAATAATATAAGTAGATATTACAAACTTGTAACTTTTGAAGGGAGTTATGCTTTATCTTTGATGATGCGTTTTCTCTTATTTGGGATTATATAAAAATTTTCGGTAAAAAAGTTTTAGGATTAAACAGATGGATTAAGATATCTGCTTTTTCTTTGTTGGCAATGGTTGCCGTTGTGTACGGTCTTCACGTCTGCGGTGCCACTGTTGCATATAAGGTCAATTATGACGGTAAGGTTATAGCAACCGTTAAGAATAAACAGCAGTTTACCAAAGCGGTGGATATTGTTAAGGAAAAAGTAAATCTTGCCGACAGTAAAAAGGTTGAGGAAGCAGTAAGCGAACCGCATTATTCTACCGCAATCGTTTTAGACGAAGTCATTGATGACGATTACGTATTGGCAGATGCAATTATTGAAAATACAGAAAAAATTGTCTATGCATCTTCACTTTACGTAAATGGCGATATGATTGCCTGCGTTGAGGAAAGCACACTTAAAGAGTGTCTTGACAAAAGACTTAACGAATTTAAAACGGACGGTGATTGCACCGTCAAGTTTGTTGACAGTGTAAGTGTAGATAACGGCTATTTTCTTGAAAAAGATATAGACGATATTAAAAAAGCACAAGATTTAATAGATACCCTTGAAGTAATGACGGTTGTAACTGTAAAGACAGATGTTGAGATAGATTATAATACCGTAACAAAATTAAGTAATGAAAAATTGCAGGGGGATACGTCGGTTGAAACTGAGGGTCAAAAGGGCATAAGACGTATTACCGAAAATGTAACTTTGATAAACGGTGTTGAAACCGAGCGTCAGCAGATTTGCGACGAGGTAATAAAGGAAAGTGTTGACGAGGTAGTTGTAGTCGGGAATGCAAAGCCGAGCAATCAAAGGAACACAACAAAAGGTGGATTTTTATTTCCGTTACCGAAAGGCGTATGGCAGGTAAGTGCGTATTTTGGTGACGGCAGAGGACATAAGGGCGTAGACCTGCGCTCTCCAAAAGGCACTTCAATTTACGCAGTTGCCGACGGAAAGGTCACCTATGCATCGTATTACGGCGGTTACGGTAACTGTATAAAGATAGACCACGGCAACGGTCTTACTACACTATACGCCCACGCAAGTAAACTTTGCGTTAATGTGGGTGATACCGTAAAAGCAGGTGACGTAATAGCACTTGTTGGCTGTACGGGTGATTCAAGCGGAAATCATCTGCACTTTGAGGTAATAGCGAATAATAGAAATGTCAATCCTGCACAGTATATTGGAATTAATTAAAACTAAAAAAGAATACTATAAAAATTTTGAGCAGTCACTCGTTGGGTGACTGCTCAAAATTTTTTATAAATATAATATATGTCGGTAAAGGTCGCAAAAGGAAGGTATATTATTGTTTTGGGTTGCGAGGGGCTTTAACATTTGAGATAAAAAAATCATATAATGAGTGAGCCTAAAATAATTTTTTAGGAGGTATGTGATTATGTTTAAATTGGCACTTAATGCCGGTCACGGCTTAAATACCGCAGGAAAAAGGTGTCTTAAATCAATAGACCCTAATGAAACAAAAGAGTACGTTTTAAATAAAAGGGTTTGTGATAAGATACAGTCCGCCCTTAAAGGCTATGACGGTATTGAGGTACTTCGTATTGATGACGGCAGTGAACTTTCAATATCGGCAAGGGCAAAAAAAGCAAACAATTTCGGAGCAGACTTCTATCTTGCCATACACCATAATGCCGGTATAAACGGCGGTAATGGCGGAGGTACGGAGGCTTATGTCTATCTTAAAGTGGACGAAAAAACCAAACAGTGGCAGAGTGATATTTACAACGCCATAGTAGGTGCAACAGGACTTAAAGGCAACCGCTCACAACCGCTAAGGCAGGCGGATTTAGGCGAATGCAGGGAAACTGAAATGCCCGCCGTTTTAGTAGAATGCGGTTTTATGGACAGTACGGTTGATACACCTATTATCCTGACAGAAGATTTTGCACAAAAGGTTGCGGACGCCTGTGTGGAGGTAATAGCAAAGCAGGCAGGTGTAAGTATAACCGAAACCGTACCTGTGTCGGCAGCACCGATAAATACACAAAAATCGGCAGAGCAGATAGCCGATGAGGTCATAAAAGGACTTTGGGGCAACGGCGAAGAGCGAAAACAAAAATTAGCCCAAGCAGGATACGACTACGCTGTTATCCAACCGATAGTAAATGCAAGACTGTCTACTACTGCTACTCCCACAAAGAAAAACAACGGCGAGATTGCAAATGAAGTAATAAAAGGACTTTGGGGAAATGGTAATGAGCGAAAGCAAAGATTGACAGATGCAGGATACGATTATTCTGCAATACAGACAATTGTCAACAATCTGTTAAAGTAGGAGGAACTTTATGAAAATAAAATCAAAACAATGGCTTAAAGCGGCGGCAATAAGAGCGGTAAGGACTATTGCTCAAACGGCAATTGCCACAATAGGTACTTCTGCTATGATATGTACGGTTAATTGGAAAGTAGTATTAAGTTCGGCAGTTATGTCGGGTATACTTTCTATCCTTACAAGTATAGCAGGTCTTCCCGAAATTAAGTCAGAACAGCAAAGTTAAAAAACATACCGCCGATTTTAAATCGGCGGTATGTTTTTATTTTGTTTTCGTATCGCTTACCAAAACACCGATTACTATATACCGTTCGTTTTCTGCACTTGTACAGGTGCTGAGCGTTATTATTCTGTCATCGGTCGTAACGGGTATATCTTTCATTACATTTTTTGAAACGCTTACGGGATTTTTACATATATCTATAAACGACTGATAACTTTCCATATTATAAAAATCATAGGAATTAATGATGTGTCGGTCATCGAAAACAAATGCGGAAAAAATCTCGTATTTTAATATATGACCCGGTGTATATACTGTTATATTTCTGTTGTTGTTGAAAAATGTGGTGTTTCGGAATTTTTTTAGTGTGCCGAACATAGAACCGTTAAGCATATTGTGACCGTATATTACGGTATTGGGGTCTGTAAACTCGCCTGAATTTACCTGTTGGAGGTATAAACTTCCTGCCATTTTGGACTTTTTGTACCTATCGTGATTAAGATAAAAATTATCGTCTGTACCCACAGAACTTCGAAAAACGGGATAGTCTATTGCAGTTCCGTCAACCTGTATCCAAGCGACTGCTTCATCGTTTTCTGCTTTAAGTGCAGTAAAATCTATCGGATTGTCGGGAAGTTGTACTTCTTGCTCTTTATCGGTTACTGTGGACGAATTGTTATTTTTATATTTATCAAAATCCTCTTTTTCGGGCAAAAGCCTTATTACAAGCATTACAGCACATACCAAAAATACGATAATCGCTATTATTAATAAAATAAGCGAAGGTGTCTTTTTCTTATCCGTATATATCACTCCAAAATAAACGATACAATGATTATATTATAAAAATGTTTATATGTCAAACGGTTTGATTTGCCTCAAACCAAAAACAAACGCCGTCGGCAGTGTTGTATACACCGCAATCGCAGTTATGCATTTTCATAATGGCATTAACTATCGAAAGACCTAATCCGAAACGGGTGTTATCACGTTTGTGTGAAGTATCGCCTCTGTAAAAACTCTGCCATATTTGGGGCATTTTTTCTTCCTCTATCTGCTTGCCTGTATTAAATACACAAATTCTTAATTTGTCTTTTATATTTTGAGTGTTTACCGTTATTTTGCCACCGTCATCGGTATGTGAAAATGCGTTTTCGAGATACACCTTTAAAACCTGCTCGGTTTGGGATTTATCGGCGTATATTACTGTGTTTTGAGGTATTTCATTTGATACCGCAATATTGCCGTTTGCACCCATTCGCTTTAACATCTGTTCGGTCAAAACACCTATATCGAAAGTTTCTTTGTTTAAGGGTATCTGTCCCGATTCGTATTTTGAAAGTTCTAGTATGCTTAAAACAAGTTCGTTCATACGCTCACTTTCGTCGATTATTACGTCGCAGTATTCCTCTTTCGACTGCGTGTTCACGTTTAGTTTTAAACCTTGTGCATAACCGCTTATTATTGATATAGGCGTTTTCAGTTCGTGCGATACGTTGGCAACAAAACCTTTTCGCATAGTATCAAGTTCACGTTCAAGTTGTATTTCGTCACGCAGTTTGCCGTTGGCGGTTTTAAGTTCCTCCAATGAAGACGACAGTGAATTTGACATCTCATTTATTGATAGGGCAAGTTGACCTATTTCGTCCTTGCTTTTAATATCGAGTTTTCGCTCGAATTTAAGTTCTGCCATATCTTTAGTTATCTCATTCATCTGGGATAAAGGTTTTGAAAATTTACGGGCAAAAACAATTATCCATACTATCGAAATCAAAAAACAGATTAGTGCTACAATAGTTATAAATTCACTTGCCGTAGCGGAAGAGGAGGTTATCAGTTCTTTTTGTACCCGTATTTCTGCAAATATACCGTTTTCAATTTGTTTTCGGCAGAGTAAAAATTCGCTGTTGTCAAATTTTCTTGTTGACTGCTGGAAGGTTATTCCGTCTTTCAAATTTTCTGTTTTGTTAGGAATAAGGATTTCGTGAGACATTGAAAAATCTTTTTGACCTACAATAAAAAAGTCCATCATTTGACTGCCGTGTGTAGTGTAAAGTATATTGCCGTTTTGTGTGTATATCTCAACGTCAAATTTGTAGGTATCGCTAATTTCAGAAAGAACATTTGAAACCTGGACCTGATTATTAATATCAATTTTGCTTAAACGCTCGGTCTGTGATATAAGTAATTTTTTTTGTTTAAGGGTAAAAAAGGATGTAAGCAGGGTGTTGTTTGCGACCGTTATTACAAATACGAACACAGCAAAGATTATTCCTACACGTATAAATATGTTAAACCATAACTTTTTATTCAAACATAAAATATAGTTTTTAAATTTCAAATTTATACCCCATTCCGTATATCGTTTTAAGATGGGAAGTACCGAAATCGCCTAATTTGGTGCGGAGTCTTGCTATGTGAGAGTCCACCGTTCTTGAATCCCCCAAGTAATCGTACCCCCATATTGCGTTTAAAAGTTGGTCACGTGTAAGCACTATACCGTGATTGTCATACAGATAGGATAAAAGTTCAAATTCTTTAAGGGTAAGTTCCAAAACCTTGCCGTCAAGTGTTGCCGAAAAGGAGTCCTCGTTTATATCAAGTCCTGATTGCTTAGTGTCTGCATTTACGCCGTCCGCACGTTTTAAAAGTGCTTCAACACGCTTTACTAAAACCGCAGGAGAAAACGGTTTTGTTACATATTCATCTGCACCGCACTCAAACCCCGTCAACAAATCAAATTCTTCCGAACGGGCGGAGAGCATTATTATAGGCATATTGCTTTTCTTGCGTATGATTTTGGTAAGTTCCCAACCGTCGATTTCGGGCATCATTATATCAATAATTGCAAGGTCTATTTTCTCATTTCCATTTTCTATTACGTCAAGTGCCTGCCTGCCGTCAAACGCCTTTATCGTTTTATAATCCGCAGAATTTAAAAAATCGCATATTAAGGTTACTATTCTTTCCTCGTCATCTGCTATCAAAACGGTTGCTTTGCTCATCAAACCGCCTCCTGTCTTTTATCATTCTACACGTCATTTTTTTATTCTTTTTTAACTTTTTATTAACATTATCATATTTTTTAAACTTTGTAAATATTTATTGCAAAAAATACAAAAAAGTGGTTGAATGACAGTTAAAATTATGTTAAAATAATATAGAATATAATAAATGCAAAGGAATGATGATTTTGGGAACTTTGCTTGGCGGTGTCTATACGCTGTGGAATCAAATAGTTTATGCCATATCCAATATCAGGATTTTTGACATTGTAGATATATTACTAGTAGCACTTATTCTGTATAAAGCAATGGAATTTTTGCGTGAAACAAGGTCGGGGCAACTTGTTAAAGGAATAGCGGTTTTGATTATAGTTTACCTGCTTGCAAATTGGTTTAAACTTGCGGTTATGCGTTGGTTGCTTTCGGCGGTTGTTGATTCGATAATTATTGCTCTTGCAATTATTTTTCAACCTGAGATACGCAGAATACTTGAAAGGGTAGGTCAGGCGAATTTCGGTAAGGCAAAGATTCTTGACGATGAAACTCAAAGACTCAGCGATTGCATTGATGCCGTTTGTAAAGCGGCAGGCTTAATGCAGGAGAATAAAATCGGTGCGTTAATCGTTTTTGAAAGGAAAACGCAATTAGGCGAAATTATTGATACGGGTACAATTATAGATGCAGTGTCATCAGTTTCAATGGTAAATAATGTTTTTTATCCCAAATCACCGCTTCACGACGGTGCTCTCATCATCAGAAATGGAAGACTTTATGCCGCAGGTTGTATCCTGCCGCTTACTCAAACAAAAGGTTTTTCGTCACACTTGGGAACAAGACACAGAGCGGCAATAGGTATGACGGAAAATTCAGATGCTACGGTAGTGGTGGTATCGGAAGAAACGGGTAACATATCGGTGGTTTACGACGGCGAAATGACAAGAAATTACAATGCCGTATCACTTTGCACAGAACTTAAACGTCAACTTATAGATTCCGAACTTGAAGAGCGTGACAATATAGCAATATCTGCCTTTAAACATCTTATTCCAAAATTTGGCAGAAAGAATAAAACGGAGGAAAAATAATGAAAAAAATATTAAATTTTAACCTCCGAAAACTTCTTTATAATAAGAAATTTACCGTTACGGTATCGCTTGTTTTCGCCTTTGTTATCTGGCTCGTAATAATGATTAATCAAAATCCTGTCAGGGAGCAGACCTTTACCGATATAACGGCAAGTATTTCAATTGAAAACACCGTTGCAAGTGAAATGGGACTCGGAATAGTATCCGACGTAACTTCACAAAAGTTTACCGTTACGGTAAGCGGACCTAACTATATAGTAAGTTCCTTAAAACCCGAAGATTTTTTGCTTTCCGCCTCTGTAACCGACGTAAATAACGCCGGAACTTACAGTCTTGAAATTTTTCTATGAATAAGGTTGCCGGTGGCTGTATCAAACTCGGCGATTTTGAAATTGCGATAGCAAGCAGCAAAGGAATCCCCATGGGGATTCGGGCGAAATTCTATATATTCATTTATCATAGTTTCACTCAAATAAACTTGCCATCTATCAAATCTAACATATCCCCAACTATTCACTTTTATTACATGATACTGCCCGCCGTATTCATATTTTGAAATTTTATCAGGATAAATTCTCTCACTCGGAACATATATCTCTGACGGGCATTTCATATTTAATGCTTCGTGAGGCCTGATATCGTTATATTTATCTCTCCAACATTGAAGTTTTTCATTTGCATCATTTATATCGGCAAATTTTGTGTGCTTTAATAACTCATTGTTGAGAGTTCTGTGAAACCGTTCAATTTTACCTTGTGTTTGCGGATGTTTAATTCTTCCGTGTATCGGTAAAATATCCAAATTCATTAACCATTTTTCAAATTGAGTAAATCCACGTCTGAATCTTGCAAACTGTGCGCCGTTATCCGATAATATGGATTTTGGCATACCGTACTCTTTGAATGCTGCTTCAAATGTGGATTTCACCACATTTTCCGTATTAAGATATGGCTTGATTTTAATTAAAAATCTGGAATGATCATCAAGAATGTCCAACGGATAACAATACTTTCCGTCGGAAGTGAGAAACTCACCTTTGAAATCCGTTTGCCACAATTCGTTGCATTTATCTCTTTCGAATCTTTGATATGGCTGATGCTTTAATGACTCTTCCTTTGAAATACAACCGTATCGGTTTAGTATGTTATTTACGGTTTTAACGCAAGGTATATTTTCGTTGCCTTGGTTTTCCAAAACTTTCTTTATTGTTTTTGCTCCCCAACCGGGATTGTTCGCACGAAGGTCTGTTATGAGTTTTTCGGTTTCAAACGGCGATGCGCTAAAAGCGGTTAAAAATGCGCTTTCCTATGAGAATATTTCACTTAAAGTTTTCTCTCTCGCAAGGAAGTTCGTTGTGAGGACATGATGGACTTCCTTGCAATA
>CALGCE010000235.1 GCA_937884625.1 uncultured Clostridia bacterium | reverse complement strand
CTTTTATCGACAAGGCAGACTTCGGCGGCATTGCAGACAGACGGTCTGCTTACCTTTGCGTTTTCTACAATATCAAGTGCCATATCAATATCCGCCTTACCGTCAACATATATATGGCATATACCCGTACCCGTTTGAATACAGGGCACTTTGGCATTTTCTACACAGGCACGGATAAGTCCTGCACCGCCACGGGGTATAAGCAGGTCTACAAGTCCTACTGCTTGCATTAGTTCTACCGAACTGTTACGGGTGGTATCGGTTATCAGGTTGACGGCATTTTCGTCAAGGCCTACATCTTTCAGAGCATCACGAAAAGACTGTGCTATTGCAGTATTTGAGTTTATTGCCTCTTTTCCGCCACGAAGTACACATACGTTACCGCTTTTAAGACACAGTGCCGCCGCATCAGATGTTACATTAGGACGGCTTTCAAAAATTATTGCAATAACGCCTATCGGAACAGTTACCTTTGAAATTTCAAGACCGTTTGGACGTTTTACTTTATTTATAACATTACCGATAGGGTCGGGAAGTTTTACAACGTCAAGTATTGCGTTTGCCATAGCCTTAATACGGTTTTCATTAAGTGTCAGGCGGTCAAGCATAACCTCACTTACACCATTTCTTGCGTTTTCTATATCTATTTTATTGGCAGAAAGTATTTTTTGTGTGTCCCTAATAAGAAATTCCGATGCCCTTGTAAGGGCGAGATTTTTAAAGAATGTATCGGCAGATGCTATATTTGATTTTGCACCCTCGGCATTTTTAAGTATTTCGGCGGTGGTCATCATTTATTACCTCCGACAAATAATGTGCCGACAGGCTTTTTGTCAATTATATCATAAAGTACATGGGGGTTTGAACCGTTTGCAATAACCATATCAATACCGTTATCCATACAAATTTTGGCAGCACAAAGTTTTGTTTGCATACCGCCAGTACCCAACATAGAGCCCGAGCCTTTGCCCAGTGATAAAATATCATCGGTCAGTTTTTCAACCTTTTTAATAACAGTAGCGGTGGGGTCAACCTTGGGGTCTGCGGTATAAAGACCGTCAATATCTGTAAGCAGTATAAGTATATCCGCCTTTGCGTCGGCAGAAACAATAGCCGCCAAGGTATCGTTATCACCAACCGATATTTCATCGGTAGAAACAGTATCGTTTTCATTGATAACGGGCAGAACATTCATTTCAAAAAGTCTGTCCATAGTGTTGCGGAAGTTAAGACTACGCTCACTGTCACGCAGGTCGTCGCCCGTAAGAAGAATTTGTGCTACGGTGTGACCGTATTCGGAAAACTGCCTATCGTATGTATACATAAGTTCACATTGACCTACTGCCGCCGCCGCCTGTTTTGTAGGCATATCATCAGGCTTTTTAAGTAAGCCTAATTTACCTACGCCCATTCCTATGGCACCCGAACTGATAAGCATTATTTCGTTTCCTGCATTTTTAAGGTCGCTTATAACATTACACAGTGTTTCAATGTGACGTATATTAAGATTACCGGTAGCGTACGTAAGTGTTGATGTTCCTACCTTTACTGCAATTCTCATAAAATTCTCCTCGTATTAATAAATTGATGTTATTATACCATATCTTTCCGTAAAGGACAACTTGCAGTGTACCCCAAGTCAAGTACAATTTTGATTTTAGTGTTAAGAAAAATAAA
>CALGCE010000234.1 GCA_937884625.1 uncultured Clostridia bacterium | reverse complement strand
CGACCGCCCGGTTATGAGCCGGATGCTCTAACCAACTGAGCTAAAGATCCATTTCTCCATTGCTCTCTAAATATACCATAAATATTTATATATTACAATACTAATTAGAAAATTTTACATAAAAAATACCGCAGATTAAAAAAATCTGCGGTAAAATATCAGTCGTTAGAATAAGGAAGCAATGCAACCTGACGGGCACGCTTTACAGCAGTTGTGAGTTCACGCTGATGCTTAGCGCAAGTGCCTGTTGCTCTGCGGGGAAGAATTTTCGCACGTTCGGAAACAAACTTACGAAGCTTTGCAACATCCTTATAATCGATTTCTTCAACACGGTCAACACAGAAATGACAAACCTTTTTTCTGGGTTTTCTGTGAAGCGGTCTCTCAGTCTTTTCCATATAAGATTCTCCTTAAATAGTCTTAAAATAGCCAGAATTAAAACGGAAGGTCTTCATCCATACCGCCGTCAATTTCTGTAAAATCACTTGACGAAGCATTACTGAATGATGCAGGCTCTTCTGCAACCGTTGACGGTGCTGCCGAGCCGTCCCTTTTAGACTCTACAAACTGGACATTGTTTGCAACAACCTCAAATGCTGTGCGGTTGTTCCCGTTCTTATCGGTATATTTACGGGTCTGAATAGAGCCCTCTATACCTATCAAACTGCCCTTTTTAAAATACTTTGTAATAAATTCCGCCGTCTGACGCCATGCAACTATGTTGATAAAGTCAGTCTGCGGTTCCTCGCCTGAACGGTAACGGCGATTAACTGCAATGGAAAAAGATGTTACGGAAGTACCGTTTGGTGTTGTTTTAAGTTCAGGATCCGCTGTAAGACGACCTGTCAAAACTACTAAATTAAACATTTTTTATTCCTCCATTACTTTTTGATTACCATTACACGGAGAACACCGTCGGTAATGCCGACAATACGTTCAAGTTCTGCCGGAAACGTTGGTTCGCTTGTAAAGGTTGTAAATACGTAGAAACCTTCTGCCTCGTCGTTGATAAGATAAGCCAATTTACGCTTACCCCATTCATCAACGTTTTCGACCGTACCGTTTTTGGCTATAAGGTCATTAAACTTATCTTTCAGTGCGTTTACCTGCTCTTCGCCACCTGCTACCGAATAGATGATAACTGCCTCATATTTATTGGTCATTTCGTTGCACCTCCTTTTGGTCTATTGGCTCCGCCATTTT
>CALGCE010000233.1 GCA_937884625.1 uncultured Clostridia bacterium | reverse complement strand
GAGATAAAACCCCCTTGGGAGGGACATTTGGGCGACGTGCCCATGCATTTGGAGTATTTTGAGGGCTCAATGTTTGAGGCAGTAGAAGAAATCGCAAGACAGTACCCCGATAATATAGCATTTGACTTTATGGGTAGGTCAACATCATACCGTAAACTTGTAGAAGAGGTACATAACTGTGCAAAGTCGCTTCGCACTATAGGTGTCAGAGAGGGAGATAAAGTAACGATTGCAATGCCTAACTGTCCGCAGGCCATATATATGTTTTATGCGGTAAACCTCGTAGGCGGTATTGCCAATATGATACATCCGCTTTCTGCCGAAAAGGAAATCGAATTTTATCTTAACGAATCGCAAAGCGTAACGGCGATTACCCTTGACCAATTTTATAATAAGTTTGAAAATATCCGCCAAAATACAAAGGTTGTAAATATAATAATTGCAAGTGTTAAAGACGAACTTTCAAAGTCAATCAAAGCAGGTTATATGCTTACAGAGGGCAGAAAGATACAAAAAATACCCTCTGATGCACCGATAATTAAATGGTTGGATTTCATTAAACTCGGAAGACACTGTTTTTATAACTATAAGGTAAAACGTAATGCCGATGACCCTGCCGTTATACTCTATTCTGGGGGGACTACGGGTACTACTAAAGGAATAGTTTTAACCAATAAAAACTTTAATGCGTTGGGTAAACAGGTAATAGCGGCTAATCCTATGTTCAGGATTGGCGATAAAATGCTTGCCGCCATGCCTTTGTTTCACGGTTTCGGTCTCGGAGTTTGCATACATACGATGTTGTCACAGGGCGGAAGATGTATATTAGTTCCTCGTTTTACCGCAAAGAGTTATGCTAAACTTATCACAAAGTATAAGTGTAATTTTATTGCAGGTGTTCCCACACTTTATGAGGCCCTGCTTAGACTTCCGTCAATGGAAAATGCAAATTTGAGTTGTCTTAAAGGTGTATTTTCGGGTGGCGATTCACTATCAGTTGAACTTAAAAAGAAACTTGATAAATTCCTCTATGACCATAAGAGTGTAATTCAGGTGCGTGAGGGTTACGGTACTACCGAAACGGTTACAGCCTGCTGCCTCACTCCTCCTCATATGTTCAAGGAAGGAAGCATAGGCGTTCCGTTCCCTGATACATATATTAAGATTGTTGAACCGGGAACGGACAAGGAGCTTCCGTTCGGAGAAGAGGGTGAGATACTTCTTGCAGGACCTACCGTTATGAAAGAATATATGAATCATCCGCAGGAAACTGCGAATACACTGCGTGTCCATTCGGACGGTCTTACTTGGGTTTATACGGGCGACCTCGGTTATATGGATGATGACGGATTTATCTATTTCAACTGTTCTTCTTTTCAAAGTGTCTATTAATTCATTTTTCTGGTTAAGTTGTTTTACACCTTTGCCTGTGATACCTGTATGAATAAAGAGTCCATACATATGATTTCTCTCGCAAAGA
>CALGCE010000232.1 GCA_937884625.1 uncultured Clostridia bacterium | reverse complement strand
GGTTTCTTTAAAGGTTTGGGCTTTTCCGTAAAATCGTTTTTGGCTTCCTACGTTACCGATTACAGTTCGATAGGTTCGGCTGAAACCGAAGAGGGTAAGACCGTTAAAGTCTGGATACAAACAGGTCGTGACCAAGCGGAAGTTATAAGGGAACTTGTAGATTCCGATTATTCGGAAAAGTATAATAACTCAATTTATCTTTCGGTTGTAACGGGCGGTCTTTTACAGTCGGTTCTTGCTAATCAGGCACCCGATGTTGTATTTGACCTTCCTGCCGCAGAGCCTATGGAATACGCCCTGCGTGGTGCGGCGTACGATTTAACGCAGTTTGAAGACTATAAAGAGATTGAAAAGAGATTTAGTCCGTCATCAGTAAGCCCCGCTTCGTTTGACGGCGGTGTTTACGCTATTCCGCAGACATATTCATTCTTTATGTTCTTCTACCGTACGGATATATTTGAGGAGTACGGTTTTAAGGTTCCTAAAACTTGGGACGAACTCATTTCCATGATACCCACTTTGCAGAGAAACAGTATGGAATTGGGACTGCCCAAAACTATAAATTCCTATGCAATGTTCTTAAATCAGCGTGGCGGTTTGATATATAAAGATGGCGGTAAGGTTTCAAATCTTGACAGTAACCTTGCAATTTCCACCTTTGTTGATTTTACCGATTATTTCTCACTTTATGATTTAAGTGTTACATTTGACTTTGTAAACCGTTTCAGAAGCGGTGAAATGCCGTGTGCGGTATCAGATTTCATAAATTACAATCAACTTACCGCTTTCGCACCCGAAATAAAGGGAAGATGGAGAATGGTACCCGTTCCCGGAACTATGGATGAAAACGGGAATGTTAATAATACCACTAACGGTACGGCTACATATATAATGCTCCTTAGAAACAGTAAAGTCAAAGAACAGGCTTGGGAGTTTATGAAGTGGTTTATGTCGGACGATATACAGAGTATGTACGGCATTAAAATGGAAAGTATTTTAGGCTCTTGTGCTAAGGTTGCTACCGCTAACGTAGCGGCACTTTCAAAAATGACTTGGAGCAGTGACGAATATACCAATTTGTTTAAACAGTATGAAAGTATTGATTCACTACCGCAGGTCCCCGGCGGATATTATCTTGCAAGAACTTTCGATTTTGCTTTCAATAGGGTTTATAACGGCTCAACTTTGCAAAATATGGGCGAAGACCCGTCTTCCGTTCTCGGCGAATACGTACCGAGCCTTAATGATGAATTAGAACGCAAATGTGCTGAATTTGGGAGGTAAAAAGGGTGAAAAAGAAAGATACTTTAAGCAGATATTCTACCCTCGAAAGAATGAAAAGGTCAAAACTCTCTTATTTATTTGTAGCACCGTATATGATTCTGTTCTTCATCTTTACGGTTTTACCGGTAGTAATAGCAATGATTTTGAGTGTTACCGCCTTTAACGTTTTACAAACTCCGCAGTTTGTCGGTTTCGGAAACTATATCAGGTTGTTCTTTAAGGATGCCGAGTTTATAACAGGTCTTAAAAACACCATTATATTTTCGGTGATATTAGGTCCCGGCGGTTATATATTCAGCCTTATTT
>CALGCE010000231.1 GCA_937884625.1 uncultured Clostridia bacterium | reverse complement strand
AAGTTTTACGCTGATACAAATTTCCGTACTGCCTTATATCAACATACGAAAAATCGGCAGGGTTCCCCTCACTGTCATAAAGTGCCGTCGGGACACCTGCACCCCTTATATAATCTGTAAATTTACAGATTTCGTTTTGCAGTTCCTGTTTATTTATCTGCGATACTCGCATATCCTCGCCGTTTAACAGATAGGCTATTTCCCTGCAAACAAGCGGTGACATACCGTCCACCGTACTTAATATTGCTTTCCACAACAACTGTTCGCCATTGCTGCAAATCTCATTTGTTATTTTTTCCGTATTGCATTTTTCAGGACTTATTTTTTCCTGCGATTTCGGATACTCATATTTAGCACCCGGCTGAATTATTCTTTTACCTATTTCAATATCGCTTCTTTTAACAGCGTCTATTATTCTGCCGTTTTCATTCACGAGTATTATATTGCTCTGATTTCCTATAAGTTCACATATAATTTTAGGTGTTACCCTGTCGCCCATTTCGTTTAAGGTTTCAAAGGTAAACTCTATTATTCGCTCAAAATCTTTACCGCATACGCTTACAATCCTCGCAGACGAAAAATACTTCCTTGCAAGCATACAAAACATCGGAGGTTTTGCGGGATTTTCAGGTCTGTCTTCGGTAAAATGCACCCTTGACGCACCCGACCTTGCCGACATTAAAAGCCTTTTTACAAAACCTTTTTTACGTAGCAAAAATACCAACTCATCTTTTGACGGTTGGTAAATCTTATCAATATGGCAATCATTGACCTGATTTAATTCTTCGATGATTTTTGAGGTAAAAACACCGTCAAATGCCATTGTTTTCCTCCAATATCCTGCCTAACCGCTCTTTTAATTCACGGTATTGGCGATATTCTTCCTGTTTTGCAATTATTAATTTAAGACTTTCTTCACACTTTTTTGCAATATCATACTGCTTTTTTATGTACTGTCTGCCGTATTCGCTGTCAGGCGTTATTTTACCTATGGATTTCGTTACACCGTCAATTTCTTGTTTTACTCCGCAATGCCGTACCTTCATTACCGAATATATTTTACCGTTTTCCTTTATCGGTATTTCCGTTTCGATAAAAAAACCGTTTCCGTACAGAAATTCACGCAGTTTATCGGCGGAAGTCATAGGTTGAAGTATAAAAGTTACGGTACTGTCATTTGCAAAGGCACATCTCGACATAATACCGCTTATTACCTCTCCGCCCATACCTGCTATTATAACGACATCTGCCAAATCTCTGCCTACCCCGTCAAGTCCGTCGCATAAAATAAGTTTTACGCCGTCTGCTCCGAGTTTCCTTATGTTTTCTCTTGCATTTTCTAACGGTTTTTTCCCAATATCGGTAGCCGTAACGCTCTTCATTTTTCCGTTAAGACAAAGTGCCGTCGGAAGGTAACCGTGGTCCGTTCCGACGTCACAAACACAACTGTTTTCGGGTACAAGCGAGTAGATTAGAGAAAGTCTTTCACTTAAACCCCACATTATTTATTTGCAAAATGTTCGTTTAATTTCTTAACTAATTCGTCACAGTCGGTACCGTGAACGGCACAAGCCTGCTCGATACTCTCTCCCCTTGATGCAGGACAACCAAGACAGTGCATACCTATTGCCAAAAAATACTCTGCCGCACTGCTGTCCATATCAAGAACTTCGCCTATAAGCATATCTTTTGTTATCGTCATATTAAAAAATCCTCTCAATTTTTATTTATTATTAGAATAATTTAGGCTCATTATTCAAATCAACCCTTGTATGATTAAACAGTTTTCTGTTATCGAGTGCCCATACACGCTGTGAAAAGTCCTCCGGTTGTGCAGAGCGTACCGCATCACGCATCTCATAAACCCTTGAATCCATAAGGTCAAGTTCGCTTAAAAGTTCCGCTTCTATAAACATAGGTCTTACCGCCGCACCGAATTCAGGCTCACCGTGATGCGATAATATCATATGTTCAACAAGCGTTGCCGTTCTCTCACTTATGCCGAGTTTCTTTGCATAGCGGTCAATTTTTGCAGCGCCCATAGCAAGATGTCCCAAAAGATTGCCCTCGACAGAATACTTCTCCGCAAGACCCGTCTTTGATACCACAAACTCATCAATCTTTGCTATATCGTGAAGTATGGCACCTGCAATTAAAAGTTCCCTGTCCACAAACGGATATATATCACAAACACCCTGTGCCAAACGCACTATTGAAAGCGAATGCATTAAAAGTCCGCCCCTTACGGCGTGGTGCAGACGGTATGCCGCAGGCCAATACAAAAGTTTTAACCTATCGTCTTTTAAAATAGATGTGACAAGAAGTTTTAATTCTTCATCGCAAAAATTTTCGGCGATATTCATAAGTTCGTCAAACATCTGCTCCGACGAATAGTTAGCACATTGGACAAAATCCTCTATATGAACATTATCCGCCTCGTTTGTAATCCTTATTTTCTCTATCCTGAGTTGGTCGGTACCGTTATACTGTGATACCGTACCCCTTACTTTTACTATATCGTTTGTTTTATATTCGCCGTGTTCCAATACATCGTACCGCCACAACTTACCGTTGATTTCACCGTCGGCATCGCCTAACGTAAAATCAAGATACGTATCGCCTTTTGAAGAGGTTTTTTGCTCTACGCTTTTTACAAGCAAATATCCGTCTACTCTTCCGCTGTTGTCAATAGGTGTAAAATTCATAAAATTAACCCTTTATAATTATATTTTCACGTGCAGGTCCGTTACTTACCATAGTAATTTTAAAGCCTATCTCTTTTTCGATAAACTCTATATATTTACGGCAGTTTTCGGGGAGTTTATCATATTCGGTAATTCCCGAAATATCGCACTTCCAACCCTTTAAAGTTTTAAGTACGGGTTTTGCCTTTTCAAGTTTATTAGTAACGGGGAAGTCCTTTACGATTTTACCGTCTATCTCATATCCTACGCAGACCTTTATTTCATCAAGATAACCGAGTGCATCAACAACGGTTAAAACTGCGTGTGTAGTGCCCTGCACCTCGCAACCGTAACGTGTTGCAACACAGTCAAACCAACCCATTCTGCGCGGTCTGCCGGTTGTTGCACCGTACTCGCCGCCATCACCGCCGCGTCTGCGCAGCTCATCTGCTTC
>CALGCE010000230.1 GCA_937884625.1 uncultured Clostridia bacterium | reverse complement strand
TGACGGCTTTGTTACCTACCGTTTCAAGCCACAACTTAAAACCGTAGGACCTAAATACGGAAAACAACTTAACGATATAAGAAATGCACTATCCGAACTTGACGGAACAAACGCAAAGCGTGAACTTGATGCTAACGGCGAAATCGTGCTTGACCTTACATCGGGCAAAGTAACACTTACAAGTGAAGATTTACTTATAGAGGCTATGCAAAAAGATGGTTTCTATACAGTAAGTGACAAGGGCGTTACGGTTGCCATTGATACAACGCTTACAAAAGAACTTATCGAAGAGGGCTTTGTAAGAGAACTTATCAGTAAAATACAAACGATGCGTAAAGAGGCAGGTTTCAATGTTATGGACCACATAAACATAACGGTTGAAGGCAGTGAAACGGTAGTAAATATTGCACTTGATAAGGCATCAGACATCGTAGTTGATACACTCGCAGATTCACTTAAATCTCAAAAAGCAACAGGCTTTACAAAAGAATGGGATATTAACGGCGAAAAGGTAGTAATCGGTGTCGAAAAGGTTTAACAGAAGGGAGAAATATTATGCCTGAAAACTTTGATTTTAATTCCGATGATATGGAAGATATAAGTTCTGTATCAAAGGAGTATATACAAAAATATACCGTTCCCGATTCAATTTACGGTAAGGGTATGTTCAAACATCTCGGCGGTATAATTAAAACTATCGCTTTTATGATTTCTTTCGTAATATTAATAGCAAGTTTTGTTTTGGCATATTTCCTGTTTTCAAAAGATATACTGTTTATGGCAATATCACTTGCAATAATAATATTCGGTACGTTCCTTGCTTTGATAGTTTTGTTTTTAATTTATGCATTAGGTCATATAGTTCATCAAAATAATGAAATATTAAAGCAAATAAGCAAGAGATAGTTTTTTTATAAAACGTTGGGAATGTGCATTTACACATTCCCAACGCAAAGTATGAACAAATTGTAATTTTTTAAAAATATGCAAAAAAACACTTGCAATAAACTTTTTGATAGTGTATAATATATTACGCTCTGTAAAACAATTAAATATCGCGGGGTAGAGCAGCTGGTAGCTCGTCGGGCTCATAACCCGGAGGTCGTAGGTTCAAGTCCTGCCCCCGCAACCAGAAAAAACCACTTCTTATGAAGTGGTTTTTTCAATGAAGTCGCCCTAACGGGCTAATGAATAATGAAGACGCTGACGCTAACGAAGAAATTAAGGTGTTCGCTATCGCTCACGATAAAAGGCGACTTTGCTTTATTAGGTGCGAAGCACCGTCTTCATAGAAGCCATCGGGCTTCTGCTTCATATTTGCAAAGCAAATGCTTCATTTATTTACTATTCCATTCATTACTGTTAATTTCAAGGTAAAACTATTTTTGAAATTTCAAGTGGAAAAACGTCTTCTTCTTTATATTCAAGACCGTTTTGTTCTAACTGTTTTTTAAATGAACGGTAATAAATATCCGATGAAAAGCCTTGGAGAAACGCTATATCAAACCAACCGTTAGTTGAGGTTATTTCAATAAAAACAGTTTTATATGTAGAACCGTCGGTGTAATTGTAAATCGTGTCAAGATACGGTTGTATGCCACCCCAATCAAGTCTGCCTACGTAACTTACCGAAAATGTATTGTTTATAGAGTCACTTAATGCCAATTCACCTAAATACGCTTTTATTTCCTCGACACCATTAAATTTTTGCAAATTTTCAAACATCTGCTTTTTTTGCTTAACATCATAAAAAACGTTTTCTTCCTGACTTTGTACCGATACCATTCCCCTTGAACATGTGCAAAGTTTTGCCGTTTCGGCGTTTCTCAAACTATTTGGATAACGCAACATAATCGCACTGCATAACATTCTGTAATTGTGTAGGTTACCAAGTGCGGGTCGTTGGTTAAACGATACTGCACTTACTATATCTTTGGTCATATTCTTGTGAACGTCCCAAATACCCTTTGTCATAAGCGAAGAAATCAAAACACATGGACTTCCGTCATTATCATGACTGTATTTAACAACGTCGGATTCCCTTATTTTAAGGCGGAATACCGTACCTTTTTCATCATTTACATAACCACCGTCAATAAGCCTGAAAAAATCTTTTTTCGGGCACTCATAAAACGGTTGTGCTGCTTTGATTTTTTCTTCGGGGTACGGATTGCCGATTTCATCATCAAAAAACGGACTCTCACTAAGATTTACACCCGTATCATCAATTTTAGTATTGTAACGGTCGCATAGGTAATAGTATAAAACGGTTTTTATAAAGGGGTGCATTCCTGCACCGTCGGTTATAACATGAGAAATGTGAAAGTTAATTTCATCATTGTAATACGATAACGCCAACATATGTCCGTTTACTTCATCACTGCCAAGCGGATACAAATCAGGTCCTTCGTATGTTACCAACGGCAACGGATTTTCAACCGTTATCAGTTCTCCGTCCTGCTCTACGACCTTTATACAAAAATACGGATACCTTTTTTGTGCTTTGTTTACTGCAAGTTGCAGTGAAGATTTTGAAATTTTATCTTTCAGTCGTATGATTATGCGTATTGAAAATGGCATTTTATCTGAACAAATATAAAACATAGGGTCAAAGTATTTTGCTTTCATCAGTTAACCTTCTTAAACAACAATTTAATTCATTATAGTATAATTACCAATTATTTACAACATATTTTTTCTACTTACGGTAGGTTGACAGTCTATAATGTTTGTTTTAAACTGATAACAGTAGGTGATATTTATGAATAATTACGTTACGGGAAGCATAATTAAAAAATTGCGTGAAGAAAAAGGAATAACCCAAAACACACTTGCAGACTTGTTGGGTGTTACTGACAAAGCAGTATCAAAATGGGAAACCTCAAAGGGACTGCCGGATATAACACTTATTGAACCGTTAGCATCGGCACTTGGAGTATCCTTAACCGAACTGTTAAACGGAGAACAAATAATAAATTCTAACAAATCTGCAAATATGCTGAAAAGCAAATTTTACGTTTGTCCCCTTTGCGGTAATGTTATTTGCAGTATGGGAGAAACAGTTATATCCTGTTGCGGTATACAATTACCTGCACTTGAAGCAACGAATATTGACATTCAACATAAATTAAAAATCGAAAAGATGGAAGACGAATATTTCGTTACAGTAAATCACGATATGTCCAAAAAACATTATATATCATTTATGGCGTTAGTAAGTAGTGACCGTTGTCAATTCGTAAAACTGTATCCCGAAAGTAACGCTGAAACCCGTTTTCAGATTAAAGACAGCGGATACTTATATATCTACTGCAACAAACACGGTCTTATGAAAGAAAAAATATGATTTGAAGCACAAATGTGGCGACAAGCCACATTTTTTATTTTGGGACAAAATATTATTAAAAAAGTAAAATTTACCCGTTTAAAATCTGCATTTGGGGAAGAATATTAAGAAAGGATGTGTTGATATGAAAAAAAGAACAATAATACGCACAATTTCCTTTCTTTGTGCCGTAATATTAGCAGTCGGCGGACTGTGGATAAAAGAAATGTCAAAAAGCAGAGCGTATTTACTTCAAATCGAAAACGATTATTCATCTTCTTTAAGTAAACTAAATTCAAGCCTTAACAATATATCATTAATTCTTGAAAAGGTTGCATACGTTAACACTGCCCGTCAGGTAAGTTCGTATGCTGCAGAAATTTACGGAGAATCCGAACTTGCAAAGGAAGCACTGTCAACACTTCCGACAGGACAAAGCGGACTGAATACAGTTTACAAATTTTTATCGCAGGTAGGTAATTATGCACTGTCGGTTTCAAAAAAAATAATTTCAGGTGAAAATATTACCGCCGAACAAAAGGATAATTTAATAGCACTCGGCAATACTGCCCACACCGTATCGCAAGCAATCAGCGATTCACAAATTACCTTTAACAATACTGAATATTGGGCAGAAGAATTAGAAGGCAGAATAGACGGAATTATAAAAGAAAGTCCATTAGCACAATCTCTAAACACGCTTGAACAGGACATATCCGACTACCCTACCCTTATATATGACGGTCCTTATTCCGACCACATTTTAACCAAAGAGCCACTTATGACTTCAAATTCAAACACTGTGAGTAAAGATGAGGCTTATGAAATTGCACATTCGGTATTATCGAAAAAGTCCGTTTTAAAATATGACGGTATGCAAAGCGGAAAAATAGACTGTTACAGATTTATAAATGACGACGTTACCGTAACGGTAAGTAAAAACGGCGGATATTTAGTTTATATGCGAAAAAACCGTAATGTAGGTAAAACCGTACTTTCGTATGAGCAAGCTCTCGAAAAAGCAAAAAGGTTTATGAGTGATAATGATTTTAAAAATATGACCGATACCTATTATTACAGTGACGAAGGGGTATGCGTCATTAATTTTGCATATCTTGACGGTCAAACGATATGTTATACCGACCTTATGAAAGTGGGAGTGGCCCTTGATACCGGAGAGATAATGCTATACGAAGCAAGCGGTTATTTGACAAATCATACCGAAAGAGCGTTTGAAACACCGATATACACGCCTGAACAGGCAACCGAAACCGTAAGCAAAGACCTTACCGTTGAAACAATATCGGTGGCACTTATACCGACCGACGGCGGTGGCGAAGTAAGGTGCTACGAATTTTTATGTAAAAGCGAAGATGAAAAAGAGATATTAATATATGTAAACACTCAGACGCTTGATATAGAGCATATTTATATACTTTTGCGTTCAGACGGCGGAACACTTGTAAAATAAAAAATACCGTAACAGGCAAAACACTTGAAGATAAAAAAACTTTATGTTAATATAGACTTAGGAAGTGTTTTTATGCCTGTTACAGAAAAACCCGTACATATTTTTGAGCCTAATCCACTCGCCTGCGGTCAGGCGGTACTTGCTATGGTATCAAATACCGATATTGAAAAAATATTTAATATTGTGGGAACAAAAAAAGAAACCACCTTAAATGATATGAAAAATGCATTAAAAGTATTAAACATTGCTATATCACAAAACCGTGTACAAGTATATAAAAAAAGCGACCTGCCCAAAGTAGCACTGCTTAGCCTTGAAACACCGCATTGTTGGCACTGGTCGCTATATTTCAGTGGTAAGTTTTATGATCCTGAATATGGAATACTTGATGATTTTCCGCCGTCAAGCAGAAGATATTTTTGGGAGTTAAAATAAACGCAAACTCGGGATTGAAAATTCAATCCCGAGTTTTATCTTTTATGCACCGAGCAGAGCGGTCGCAATTGAAAAATAAATTATCAGTGAAATTGCATCAACTATCGTAGTTATAAGCGGACTTGCCATAACCGCAGGGTCAAAACCTATTTTTTTAGCAAGCATCGGCAATGAACAGCCGATTATTTTTGCAACAATAACGGTGCAAAACAGTGTGACACAAACAACCAAAATTTCAACAGCGGACTTACCCAAATCAAAGGTATGAAAAATTAAATGGTCAATAAAGAAAAGTTTGACTGCATTTACAATCGCTAATGTGACACTGCAACACAGTGCTACCCTACATTCTTTCCATAACACCTTTAAAATGTCCTTAAACTCAATATCTCCAAGAGAAATACTGCGTATTACCGTAACAGAAGCCTGACTTCCCGAATTACCGCCCGTATCCATAAGCATTGGTATAAAGGCAATGAGAGCAGGAAAAATCGTAAGTTTATTTTCAAAACTTGAAATGATAGTACCCGTAAAGGTTGCCGAAATCATAAGTAATAACAGCCAAGGTATTCTTGATTTGAAGGTTTCAAAAATTCCTGTTTTAAAATAACTGTGTTCACTAGGAAGTATAGCCGCCATTTTTTCAATATCTTCGGTTGCCTCTTCCTGCAAAACGTCAATGGCATCGTCAACCGTTACTATTCCGACAAGACGGTTTTCTTTGTCAACTACGGGTATTGCCAAAAAATCGTATTTTTCAAACTGTGATGCAACAGCCTCTTTATCGTCAAGAGTGTTTGCAAATATAATGTTTTCGTCCATTATATCTTCAATTATACAATCCTTTGCATTTAGCAACAAATCTTTGACGGATACTATTCCCAATAGTCTGCGAAATCTGTCTGTAACATAACATGTATAGACAGTTTCGGTATCCAAACCTATTTTTCTTATTCGCTCAAAAGCATCGTCAACCGTCATATCTTTTTTAAGGTCAATATACTCGGTCGTCATAATGCTTCCCGCACTGTCATCTGGATACGCCAAAAGTTGATTTATCATACGCCGTGTCTGCACATCGGTCTGCATAATAATTCTTTTTGCAACCGATGCCGGCATTTCGTCAATAATATCAACCGTATCATCCATAAATAATTCGTCAACAACCTCTTTCAGTTCCTTATCACTGAATGCCTCAATAAGAAGTTGTTGCATATCGCTGTCCATTTCGACAAATACTTCCGCCGCAAGTTCTTTTGGGAGTATGCGAAATACGACTAATAAATCCCTTTCAGGTACCTCTTCAAAAATAGATACCAAATCGGCAGGGTTGATTTCTGAAAGAGTTTCTTTTAATAACCCGAATTTTCTTTCCTTAATTTATTATATAAAGGAATTTTATTTAAAAATATTTTAATTACTTGCTTTATATTTTTTTAACTACCAAAAATA
>CALGCE010000229.1 GCA_937884625.1 uncultured Clostridia bacterium | reverse complement strand
AGGACGGTAGGCTCTTTAAGTCTGTCATCATAGTTAGGACCGAAATCAACCGTATCCTTGTCAATATCGTCGAGCATATTAAGGGATAGCCTGTTCATTCTCGTCTCTGTATATCTGTATGCGGCGGCAGGATAACCGTCTATATTACCGAAGTTTCCGTGACCGTCAATAAGCGGATAACGCAGTGAAAAGTCCTGTGCCATTCTTACCATTGCATCGTAAACAGATGTGTCACCGTGAGGATGGTATCTACCAAGCACCGAACCTACCGTATCGGCACACTTTCTGTACGCCTTATCGGGGGTAAGACCGTTTTCATACATAGTGTAAAGTATTCTGCGGTGTACGGGTTTAAGACCGTCCCTTACATCAGGGATAGCACGACCTACAAGTACCGACATTGAATACTGCAACATACTGTTTTTAACCTCGTCTACTATTTCGACGGGTTTTATTTTTGTTTCGCTGTCTTCCGGCCAGCGTTTGTTTTCAAGTTCTCTTTTAGCCACACTTATCCCTCCTTATATATCAAGGTCTGTCGCAAATACTGCGTTTTCTTCTATAAACTGTCTTCTCGGCTCTACCTCTTCGCCCATAAGCATTGTAAAGGTCTGGTCGGCAATTTCGGCATCTTCCATTGTAACCCTGAGCATTGTTCTTCTGTCGGGGTCAAGGGTTGTTTCCCACAACTGTTCGGGGTCCATCTCACCTAAACCTTTGTATCTTTGAACGTCGGCATTTCCGCCTAAATCTTCAATATACTGTGTCTTTTCTTCATCGGTAAACGCATCTAAATGCTGTTTGCCCTTGCTTACCCTGTAAAGCGGAGGCTGTGCTAAGTATATATGTCCCGTCTCAATAAGCTCTGGCATATAACGGAAAAAGAATGTAAGTAAAAGAGTTCTGATGTGGCTTCCGTCAACATCGGCATCCGCCATAATTACTATTTTATCGTAACGCAGTTTTGAAATATCAAAGTTTTCTGCAATTCCCGTACCAAGGGCTACTATAACGGGGGTTAATTTATCATTGCCGTAAATTTTGTCCGCTCTTGCTTTTTCTACGTTTAACATTTTACCCCAAAGCGGTAAAATAGCCTGATAGGTTGAGTTTCTGCCGTCTACCGCACTGCCTCCTGCCGAGTCACCCTCGACTATGTAAAGTTCTGTTTTTGTCGCATCGTTTGAAATACAGTCGGTAAGTTTTTCGGGCATTCTCGACCTGCCGCCGATACCCGATTTATTTCTTTGTAAATCTCATTGGGAATTCTACTCCATACTGTTCAAGAACTTTTGTAAATTCAGGAACATCAGCTACCTCAAGCAATAATTCATTGCCCTCTCTTGTCAATG